>JAFAUR010000902.1 GCA_019243205.1 Acidobacteriaceae bacterium
GTAGCGTAGCTGAACTCGTTTTCCCAGAAGTTGATTCCACTAACGCTTCCGTAGCCGATCCATAGCCCGCGATGGTGCTGGTGATCGCGGGATTCGCCTTCGACATTTTCCATCGGATATTTGCGCGTGACGATGAGTCCGGTTGCCGAGCGCAAAGGAGCTAGGAACGGCTTCGGGTATGCCGAACCGATATAGAAAGTAGAGAAGGGTTGACCGTTTATGGTGATGGTGACGTGATCTTTTCCTTCCGCTTTCAGGTCGACTTGGGAGAGGGCTGGAAGTGCCGCAGACAACAAGAGCAAGAGCGGAGCGACAACACGCGCAACAAGAGTGGCGCCGGAATTTCTCATCTGAACCCCGATCATAACAACAGGACCAATCTACAGCGGGTTTGTACGTTAGAAGACGGGTCCACTGGGCTATCATAGGAGCGTCTGAAGGTGGAAGGCCAAGGCTAAATGGGACCAATCGGCGCACAGGAGATGATCGCGTTATTCGTGATTGCTCTTCTGCTGTTTGGACCGAAAAAACTCCCGGAGCTTGGACGGACGCTGGCCAAAGCGCTCAGCGAGTTCCGACGCGCGAAAAACGAGCTGAAGACCACGTTTGAAACGCACATGCGAGAACTGGAGCGCGAAACCAAGGTAGATCTGCCAAGTCTCAACGAATCCAGTTACTCGTCGTCGGAGAGTTCCTACAAGTATCCGTACGAGGACTACGACCAATATGATTCCTCTTCGTACGCCGGGACTTCCTATCAGAGCGCAACGCCTGAGCCCGCTTCAGCAGCACCTGCGGAGACAAAGCCGGAAGAGAAGCAGGCGGAAGCGACTTCCGAGCCGGTAAGTAGTCCGGTGCAAGATACGGTCCCACGCACGAATGGAACTCAGTCGACGGCTTATGCTGCGCAAGAGGAGCATCGCGCTTAGCCTGCTCGAGAACTGATGTTCGAGGAATCCGAGGATCATCCATCCGCTAACTCGTCGTCTGTGCCGGAAAATCAGGAGCCGGCGGCTGTCAGTTCTCCGGACGCGACGGCTCCGGTATATAGCAGTTCTTCCGCTCCTTACGGAGTAGAACCCGAAGAGCCGACGGCCGTGAGTGTGCCGCCGAAACCGGTGCAAACGCTCGCAAGCCAGAAACCGCCGCCACCTCCTCCGCCTCCGCCGCCCAGCGATGATGATGAGGGAGACGAAGAAGAAGCCGGGATGCTCCGGATGTCGTTCATGGAGCACCTGGAGGAACTCCGTTCGCGCCTCATTCGAGCGATTCTCGGGCTGGTTGTCGCGTTCATTGCGAGCATGTTTTTCGCAAAGGAACTCTGGCGAATTGTGCAGGAACCTGCGACCACTGCTCTGCAGCACCTGCACGTAAATCCTCCCGACCTGGCACAGATCACGCCAATGGAGGGTTTCAACATCATCTGGTTGAAGATGCCGCTGTTGGTGTCGATCTTTATCGGCTCTCCATGGGTGCTCTACCAGGTCTGGGCCTTCATTTCACCGGGGTTGTACAGGCGAGAAAAGCGGTGGGCAGTTCCATTCATCGTTTTTACGGCAGGTCTGTTCATTACGGGCGGCTTGTTTGCCTATTTCGTGGTGTTCCGCTACGGACTGGAGTTCCTGCTGGGAATAGGGCTGGACGTAAATGTCCGGCCCGTTGTCTCGATCACCGAATACTTCGACCTCTTTGTCAACGTGACGCTCGGGGTGGGGCTGGTTTTCGAGATGCCGGTGATCATCTTCTTCCTCACGCTGCTGCGGCTGGCATCTCCGCGTTTCCTGTTGAAGCACAGCCGGTACGCCATCCTCGCGATCACCATCATCGCAGCGATTGTCACGCCAACACCGGACGTGTTCAACATGATGATCTTCGCGGTTCCGATGGTGGCGCTGTACTTCGTCGGGATCGCTGCCAGTTACCTGCTGGTGCTGAGACGCGAAGGCAAGAGAATGCCGTGGAGAACGATCGGGCTGGTGCTGTTAGCGCTCGTGCTGGTAGCCGCTGGAACGGTGGCGATTTTCGTATACCGGTATCATTTCCACCTGGTTTCCAGGTGGCCGTTCCTGACCCGGTAAGGTTAGCGCCACAACGCGACGCCACCGAGAAGTCCATCCTGGTTCGGAACGCGGGTGACGTGTTTCGGAAGCGGGAAATCGATTTTGACCGCATTTCCACCTCCGATATAAAGGTGATCGTAGTTGAAGAGCGACTCGATTTGTACGATAGCTTTCGCAAGTAGCTTGTTCCACCGCTTTCGGCCGTATTTCGATAGCCCCTGGCGGCCCAGGTAATCCTCGTAAGTCCGGTCTTTGCGCCAGGGGTGGTGGGCGAGTTCGAGTCCGGGAACTAGGCGTCCGTCAATGAAGAGCGAGGAGCCGAAACCCGTGCCGAGTGTGATGACCAGTTCGACTCCCTTTCCTCGGATCGCCGCCGAGCCCTGGACGGCGGCATCGTTCGCAACCCGGACAGGTCTGTTCCAGCGGCGGGACAGCACTTTCTGGAGGTCCAGCCCGATCCATTTGGCGTCGAGATTATGGGCCGTTAAAGTGGCGCCGTGTTTGACTACGCCAGGAAAGCCGACTGAGACACGGTCAAAATTTCCCATCTTCTCGGCGATGGCATCCATTATCTTCAGCATTGCGGCGGGTGTGGCGGGCTGAGGTGTGTCAATGCGCTCTCGCTCCGTGAGAGGTTTACCGTTCGCGTCCAACACCAATCCTTTGATACCAGTGCCTCCAACATCGATGGCGAGTGTTAAGGGTTTCTCTGCGGTTTTTACCATTACCGTCAATTTATCCGAGACGATTTAAAGTGGCCCAATACCTGCAACTTATCGGGAGAGCAGTGAACCTAATAAATGTAAAGCGAGCGAGAGACAGTGAACCGTTCGCGAACTGGTTACGTCTGTGAGCGCTAGAGGAATCTAAGTTGAGAACGAGATACCGATCTTTTTATATCAGTGCGATTGCTGTTGCCGGCCTCGGCCTGTTCGGATCTGCGTTCGTACCGAGAACACACGCGATCACACCTGTGCAGCCTGCGATGATCGAGGTTGCACCCGACACCGGAGACGCCATCGAGCAAAATCAGCACATGTCTCAACCGGAGCAGATGGATGCCGCCAGCCCCCTTCTCGGCTTTGCGGGTTTGACTGCCCTCAGCCTTTCGGGCCTGCTTACGCTTTCGGCAAAACACCGCGCGTAATCTGATTCCGCACTCAATTTCTGCTGTTCCAGGTCGAGATCAACCGACCTCCATGCAGTGAATGCTTTTGATAGCCCGCACTAGCCCAAATCGCCTATCTAAAGACGGCTGGAATCGGCTGCGGCGCGAGCGGATAAAACGCGTTCGCTTGTTATACTGCTGAAGGATCCATTGGGAGGTCGTCTAATGGTAAGACTGCAGACTCTGGATCTGCGTATCGGGGTTCGAGTCCCTGCCTCCCAGCCAACCGGACCTCTTTCCTCTTCGTTTCCGCTTCCTCTCCTGAGATCTGATTTCGCGTGATGGACGAGATCGCGCTGCGGGCGGCGGAGCCCGAAGATCTCGAGCAACTCGCGTCGATGTGCCATGCGCTTTGGCCTGAGACGACTGTTGACGAGCATGCACGCGAAGTATTGCCTCTTCTGAAGGGCGCAATGCAGAGTAACCTTCCAACCGTCTTTTTCGTAGCAGAGCACACCGGCGCTGAGCTAATAGGATTCGTTCAGGTAGGCTTGCGTTCGCATGCTGAGGGATGCAATCCTTGGCAACCAGTCGGGTATGTCGAAGCGTGGTACGTAGCACCGGCGTTTCGACGGAGGCGAATCGGCGCGCGATTGATCACGGCGGCCGAGGAATGGGCTAGAAGTCAACGTTGTGTAGAGATGGCGTCCGATACATGGCCCGACAACCTGGAATCGCAGATGGCCCACAAAGCCTTGGGATTCGAAGAGGTCGAGCGCTCAGTCAATTATCGAAAACGTCTTTAGACCAGGTAACGAACCACCCCTCGACAAGTATTGAACAGACGGAGTTGCGCTGTTTGCGGTGACGTCAGCCGGCGCGGCCGTGATACTTCGGAGTGCGGGAGGGGTGATGAAGGATTTGCGAGAAGCGTTGCGGCAACTCCGTAATGCACCGGGCGTTGCTACGACGGCAGTCATCACGCTGGCCCTGGGAATTGGAGCGACGACCGCAATCTTTACGCTTGTGCACCAGGTGATGCTGAAGTCTCTACCGGTGACCAAGCCGGACGAGTTGTGGAGGATCGGAGACAAGATCCGGTGTTGCAACTGGGGCGGATATACGCAAGGAGATGACGCGGATTTCTCGCTTTTCTCGTGGGAGGCGTACAAGAATTTCCGCGAGCACACTCCAGAATTCGTTGATCTAGCGGCACTTCAGGCAGGCAATGCCCCGATAGGCGTACGGCGCGCCGGATCCCGGGCGCAAGTGGATACGCGCAATGCCGAGTTTGTGTCCGGAAACTTCTTCAGAACGTTCGGCGTTCGTCCGTGGATCGGCCGGTTGATGACCGACGCAGACGATCAGGAAGGCGCGCCTTCGGTGGCGGTGATGAGTTACCGGGTGTGGCGGGAGAAGTATGCCTCCGATCCTGCAGTAGTCGGCACCAGTTACGAGATCAACGGACACCCGTTCACGGTGATCGGCGTAGCTGCTCCAGGATTCTATGGTGCAAAGCTGGCGGGCTGGGGCATGCCGGATGTATGGCTGCCATTGACGACAGAGCTACTGATCGACGGAACGACCGCACGCCTGAAGAGGCCAAATGGGAATTGGCTGGACCTGATCGGGCGTGTCCGTCCGGGTGTCAATCCGAAATCGCTCGAAGCAAAGCTGAAGGCGGAGTTCCATGGGTGGCTCGCGAGCCACGTGCCCGATATGGAGCCGCGCGAACGGCAACTTTGGCAACAGCAGACGCTGCGCCTGATTCCCGGCGGGGCAGGCGTGGCTGCGATGAGAGATCAATATCAGGATGGATTGAAGCTGCTGTTGTTAGCAGCGGGCTGCGTGCTGCTGGTAGCCTGCGCGAACCTGGCGAATCTGATGCTGGCACGCGGCTTAAGGAATCGTGCGCAAACTTCCATACGAGTTGCGCTGGGTGCGTCGCGAGGACGCCTGGTGCGCAAGGTGTTAGTCGAATCCGTCCTGCTGGCGATGATTGGTGGAACCGTAGGTATAGGTGTCGCCTATGCGGGGACAAGGCTGATCCTGTATCTGGCATTCCGCATCGGTGGTCCAAATAACTACGTTCCGATCGACGCGACACCATCTTGGCCCGTCCTCCTCTTCACACTGGGGATATCGATTCTCACTGGAGTGATATTCGGAATCGTTCCGGCCTGGATGACATCACAAACCGACCCGGTACAGGCACTCCGAGGGTTGAACCGTTCTGTTGGCGCCGGGCGCTCCTGGGTGCAGAAGGCGCTCGTGATCGCGCAGGTTGCGGTGTCTCTCGTCCTGCTGTCGGCAGCGGCGCTGCTGGGCCGAAGTTTGCGGAACCTGGAACACCAGAACTTCGGATTCGAAACGCAGGGCCGGTATATAGCCTGGATCAACCCAATGCTAGGCAACTATAAGCCAGAACAAATGGAGCCAATATTTCGGCAAATTGACGGGCAATTGCTGCAGATCCCTGGTGTTCGGATGGCGGCGCCCGCGCTCTATGCGCCGATGACGGGGGACAGTTGGAACGATGGCATTCGGATCGCGGGCAGGCCGGAGCCTCCCGCAAAGGAGGATACCGGCGCATCGTGGGCTCGAGTGATGCCGGGATTCTTTGAGGCCGTGGGCAGCAAGATCATCTTGGGCCGGCCGATTACGGAGCAGGATACGGCGACGACGCGCAAAGTAGCGGTGGTGAACGAGGCATTTGCGAAACGGTTTTTCAGAAACCATAACCCGCTAGGCGAGCATTTCGGGGTCGACAAGATCAAATATTCGGGGACATTAGAGATAGTCGGCGTGACGAATGACATTCGTTATTTGACCTACGGTTATCGGAAGCCGGTGCGCCCGATGTTCTGGGTGCCGGAAGCGCAGACGGTACAGTATGACGACCCTGCATACGTCAGCGGCGAAATCTGGTCGCACTATCTGTACAACATCGTTATCTGGGCTCCGGGCGATATGCGGGGTATCGAAGGGCAGGTCCGCAAGGCACTGGCCAGCGTGGATCCGAATTTAGTGCTGTACGGAGTTGATCCATACGCCAGAGTGTTGAGCGCGGATTTCCAACAGGAAAACATGATTGCGACCCTGACAACAATGTTTGGTGTGCTTGGACTCGTGCTCTCGGCCGTCGGTTTGTACGGGGTGTTGGCGTACATGGTGGAGCGGCGTACCGGTGAAATCGGATTACGGATGGCGCTGGGCGCGAGTCGCGGACCAGTAGTAGGGCTGGTGCTCGGCGGAGCTTTCTCGCAAGTAGGTGTTGGACTTGCACTTGGGATTCCGGCCGCGCTTGGAGCCGGCAAGCTGATGACCGGACAGCTTTTCGGCGTTCGACCTTGGGATCCGGGCATGCTGATTTCCGCCATACTGCTGCTCGGCGTGGCGGGATTGCTCGCGTCGACGATTCCCGCCTGGCGTGCAGCAGGCGTTGAACCGATGCTGGCGCTACGGACGGAGTGATAAAACTTCGGATCGCAGGATTATCCGGCAGCTTACAGCAGGTGATGTCGACCTTTCGACTTCTTCCGTAAGCTCGACAGTTTCCTGAACGTGCGTTCGCGGCTGTCTCTAGAAGCCGGCCCTTCGCGGTTGGCATGCTAAATGCAAATGCATTTGCAGAGAAGCTGAGGCCGGCGTCAATCACTCGACCTCCCAGATGGAGACAGGATCAATGACCGACAGATGTAAAACCTGTGGATGCACGAGAGGCGAAGTAGAAGTCGACGCGAGGACACTTGACCTGCTGGATGACTTCCAAACGGGTCGATACCGCTGCTGCGATATCGTCCGCTGGGCAGATGAGCAACGGCTGGCGTGGCTGGATGCGACAGATCAGGATGCGTATGAGGCGTGGCAAGTGACCGAGACAGCGCCCATACCGGAACAGGAATCCGCCTTCGTTCCCGTTCGGACTCGCCGCCGCCCAAAGTGGTTCGGGATGGCCTAACCGGTCCGGAAAGAGTACTGCAATGCGTAGCGATATTGTTTACCTCGATGCACCCGGCCGAACACAGGACCTACTAAACCTGAAGTGGGCACTTCGCGCGGCAGGTTACACGGTTGCCTCGATGTGGCACGAGACTGGTGCAAACGACACAGGAATGGCTCTGAGGAACCACTGGAGCACTGAAGAGATTGAACGGCTTCAAAGATGCGACTTGCTGGTAGCCATTTGCGAGGGCCCGAATAAAACGCCGCCCGAGTTAGCCATGATGGCTGGATTCGCACTCGCTCGAGGCATCAAGGTGTGTTGGATCGGATCGCCGGTGCAAGGTCTGACACAGTTTCGCTCGGTGAAACAATACAACACTGCCGAGGAGTTTCGACGAGAGATCGTTTCGCGGAGCTTTTCAGAATCGATCGCGGTGAATGAGCGAGTCGCGGCCTGAATCGCGGCTGATCTTCCCCACCGCCGTGCGTCGAGACCTTTGACGCATTTCGGCGAGATCTCCCGAGTTGCCCGGTTCGGAATCACGGCCCCGCTAGTTTAGACGAGCTTCGTCAAGACATTTGTGCAGCCGATGTTGGATTTTGTAAATCTATTCTTCTCGTATGGGGAGATTTACGCGGCGCGATCTGCTCGCGGTGATGGCTGCGGGTTGGAACGGCGCGCTGAAAGCAGACCCGGTTTCGCCTGAGTTCTCGCAGCCTCAGCTTTCGAAAGACGACGACGACCTGCTCGATGAAATTGAGCGTGCGGATTTTCGGTTCTTTTGGGAGCAGGCAGATCCAACCACGGGACTGGTAAAAGATCGGTGCAAGGCAAAGACTCCGGACCACGGAAACGTGGCGAGCATCGCGGCTACTGGTTTTGGGCTGACCGCGCTCTGTATCGCGGAACGCCGCGGCTACATTTCGCTGAACGAGGCGAGAGGCCGGGTATTCTCTACGCTCCAGTTCATCTGGGAGAAGATGCCCAATCACCGCGGCTTTTTCTTTCACTTTGCCAACATCGTGACTGGCGAACGGATTTGGGATTCGGAAATTTCTTCCATTGACACGGCAATTTTGCTCTGCGGGATCCTGACATGCAAGCAGCACTTCAGGCACGCCGAAATCATTCGGCTCGCTTCCGCGATCTATAACAGAGTGGAGTGGACGTGGCTCTCAGAAGACACGAGCCTGCTGCCGCATGGTTGGTCACCGGAAGGCGGTTTCCTGCCGTATCGCTGGGATTATTACAGCGAGCTGATGATGATGTACCTGCTGGGCTTAGGATCGGCCTCGCATCCGCTCCCGCCAAGCACTTGGCACGCCTGGAAACGGCTAACTTTCGAGTACGAAGGGATTCGTTACATCGGCTCGTTTGCCCCGCTGTTTATCCACCAGTATTCGCAGGGCTGGTTTGACTTTCGCGGCAAGCGAGACCGGTACGTGGATTATTTCAAGAACTCCATCAAAGCGACCGAGGTTCATCGCCGATTCTGCATCGAGTTGAGCAAACGGTTTCCCGATTACAGCATGGATTTGTGGGGCATAACGGCATCAGATTCGCAATACGGATATGTCGCGTGGGGCGGACCTCCGGAAACTGGACCGATCGACGGAACCGTTGTACCCAGCGCTACCGGAGGGTCACTGACATTTATGCCTGACGGGTGTTTGCGCGTGTTGCGGAATATTCGAAAGAACTACGGCGGGGCCTGGTCTCCATACGGGTTCGTGAACGCGTTTAATCCCATAAAGAAGTGGTATGACACCGATGTGGTTGCGATTGATACGGGCATCACCATGATCATGGCGGAAAATCTACGCTCGGGTTTCGTTTGGACCACGTTCATGAAGAACGCAGAAGCGCAGCGAGGATTTGAGCGAGCCGGCTTCTATAATTTCTGAACCACACCCAGAACCGCCCCGCATATAGCCACTTCTCGTGGTCGATTGCGAAACAGTCAAGATGAGGAGCGAGGTCTGGACCGCCCATCCAGTTCCCAAAGGGATCTGTTCCCTGCACGAAACGAATACAGAGAGATTCGCAACATACTCACAAGCAACATGTCGGGTTTAGCAGGGTGAGCACGGCACGCTGGCTCGCGACCGATGGAATTACCCTCGCGGTCGTGGCACACACTCTGATCGGTGTGTCACTGGTCTGGGACAAAGTTCTGCTAAAGAGGCGCGAGACTCAGAACCTTCTTTCGTACGTGTTCTGGCTCGGTGCCATAAGCGTATTCGGGCTCGTCTTGATTGCATTCGGATTCAAGATGCCACCCCTGCGCATGGCCGGCCTGGGTTTTGCAGCCGGAGTGCTTGACCTGATTGCGTCATATTTCTACTACTCCGCTCTGAAATCAGGGGAAGCGTCCGACGAACTTGCCGCCATGGGAGGATTCGGCCCGGTGGCGACCGCGCTGATTGCAATCCCGCTGCTCGGCGCGCATATCGGAGGCGACCTGACGGGATTTCTCCTGCTGACAGCGGGCGGATTCCTGATGTTCTTTGCCGAAAAGAGCCCGCTGCGGAAAATGCTGCCTAAGATTCTGCTCGCGGCAGGCGGTTTCGGTCTGATGAATGTGCTCCAGAAAATCGTGTTCAATCAGACAAATTTCGTCAGCGGATACGTGTTCTTTACCGCGGGAACCTGGGTAGGGTCGCTAGCCCTTCTGATTCCACCATCCTGGCGCCGCCAGATATTCCGGACGTCTGAAAAAGCGGAGCCGAGGAGCAAAGTGTGGTACATGCTCAATCGTTTTCTCGCCGGCGTAGGCTCGTTCCTGGTTGTGTTCGCTATCAGCCGCGCGAGCCCTTCCATCGTGCAAGCGATTTCCGGGATCCGGTACGTAACCGTTTTTTTGGGCGCTTACCTGATCACGAAATGCAAGCCTTCCTGGTTTCGTGAAGATTTCCGAGGTTGGACGATGGTTACGAAGGTAGTTGCTACTGGGCTTGTGATCTCAGGGTTGGTACTGGTTGGGATACACAGCAGAGCGACGCAGTGACGTGCCTATGAGTGGCGGAGCAACGCCACAATGTCATCCACCGTGATCACTCCGACCAGCACATTTTCTTCATCAACAACGGGCAAGATCAGGAGATTGTACTTATCGAACATCTCGGCAACGCGCTCCTGGCTCTCGTCGACTTCGATGCAGATCAGCGGATCGGCAGCGAGATCTTCCAGGGGAGTGCTGCCCGCCGCGAAAAAGATCTTCGCCAGCGGAACTGTGTACCGGAGCTTTTTATCCTCATCGATAAGGAAGAGGCTGTGAAGGTCTTCGAGAACGTCTTCGTTCTTCTTGAGCTCGGCCATTGCGTCCGCCACCGTCGCGTCCAGAGGAAAGGCGATGAAGCCAGTGTCCATCAGTCCGCCAGCGGTATCGTCACGAAATTCAAGGAGCTCCTCCACCTCCTCTTTATCGGCCGGCTCCATCTCGTCAAGAATCTCTTCGGAACGCTCCTCTTCCAACTCGTTGAGGAGATCGGCGGCTTCGGAGGGCTCCATCTCTTCCAGAATCTCGGCAGCCTTTTCGGGCCCGAGTGACTCGACTATTCCGCGCTGCGTGTCGATGTCGACCTCACTGAGGAGCTCAGCGGCTGCCTCGTTATCCATGGCGCTGAAAAGAGCCTGGCGATCCTCGTGCCCGAGGTCTTCCACGATATCGGCGAGATCGGCCGGATGCATGTTCTCGAGCAGCTTGTTCGAGATGTTCAGTCGAACCCGGCGCTGGGGATCCGGTTCGAGCATGTTGCAGAATTCCCAGCGGATAGACTTCGGTGGAATTTTCTCCTGAAGCAGGCGGATGACGCTGAACGGAACGATGCCGGCCAAAACCCGCCGGATGATCGAGCGAATGCCTATATCCACTTCGAGGATATGGAGGACCTCGTCCCTGCCGCGCTCACACTCTCTGACAAACGTCACGTCATTTACGCGGACGACTTTACGGCCTTGAGCATCGATGATCTGCTGATCGAGAAGGTCGCGGACCATCCGCAACATGTATTCATCGGAGTGATAGGGAGTCAGGCGTTCGTCTTTGAGATGGATGCCGTGAGCGTCGATGCGTTGAATCTGGTCGTAGCGGATGCTCAGCCAGCCCGGACCTGCTCCCACAAGGTACCGGTCAACGCGAACGGGGTCGATCAGCGGGATGAGGGCGGCGTCCCGGAGCGTACCGATGCGGCGTCCCTTCAGGTCGAAGACCTTGGCGCCCAGCAACTCGGTCAGGTAGATGATCTCCTCCGCCACGCAAATCCAGATTGCACCAGAAGACGATTCGTCCTCAAGTGTTCTCGGGGTATTTTTCTCTGAGGCCGGTCATTCGCATACTAAACTGGGGTTTCCAAGTACCTGCACCGCGTGATTGCTTCCAATGATGTCGCGAAACCGGAGAGGAGCTCAGCGAGACTGACGGTTCGCAACTTCTTCAGGCGCGGCGGTCTGCTATCGCAGACGCACCCTCACTACGAATACAGAGCGGGACAGTTGGAAATGGCCGAGGCCATCGCTTCTGCCTTGGAAGAGCGGCAGCATCTGATCGTGGAAGCCGGAACGGGCACCGGGAAAACTCTGGCGTACCTGGTCCCGGCCATCCTGTCGGGTAAACGCGTTGTCATTTCCACGGGAACGAAGAATCTGCAGGAGCAACTTTTCTTTAAAGATTTGCCGTTCCTGCAATCGGTAATCGACCGCCCGCTCGCGGTCTGTTACATGAAGGGCAGGTCGAACTATCTTTGCCGGCAAAAGTTGTATGACGCGGAACGTGAGCCGATACTTTCCGGGATGGACGAAGTCAGGGATCTCCAGCTGATCCGGGCATGGGAACCCGAGACTTCTTCGGGGGATCGCAGTGAAGTGCCCGGGTTGCCGGAAACGAGCAGCGCGTGGCTGAAACTCGATGCGCGAAGCGATCGGTGTGCCGGCCAGAAATGCGCGCAGTTCGATCGGTGCTTCATCACGGAGATGCACCGTCGCGCGGCGGAGAGCGATGTGATCATCGTGAATCACCATCTGTTCTTCGCGGATCTGGCAGTCCGTGAGAAGCCATTCGCGGGAATTCTGCCGGAGTACGCCGCGGTGATCTTCGATGAAGCGCACGCCATCGAAGATGTAGCCGGGCAATACTTCGGACTGAGCGTGAGCAATCTGCAGATACACGAGGTCATTAAAGACACTGCGGCCGTGTCGCGGCAGAAGTTCTTTGCCACGCCTGAGCTCGATCGAGCGCTGATTCATCTGGGAGACCGAAGCGAGGAATTCTTCCAGCTCTTTCCTCGTGAAGGCCGGGAAGGGTTTCGCAATCATCAGGCGTTTCTCGCTCAACATGAGACCAGTTACCGCGAATTCCTATTCGCATTGGATGCTTTGGCTGCCCGACTGCAGCTAGTGGAAGGTGCGACCGAGCAAACTGTGGCGCTGGTCCGGAGGCTGAACCTGATCGGGCAGGCGCTGCGGTTTTGGATGGAGAGCGGAGATGCCCGCTATGTGTATTGGACCGAGGGGCGCGGTAAAGGGTTGTATCTGCAGGCAACACCAATCGATGTTTCTGAGGCACTTGCGGTTCATCTGTTTGACAAGGTGGAATCTGTGATTCTCACTTCCGCAACCCTGACGGTGGGCGGGAATTTTGATTACACAAAGAGCAGATTGGGATTGCCGCACGTGCGAACGATGCGGGTTGAGAGCCCATATGAGTATGACAAGCAGGCACTCTTGTACATTCCCCCGCACTTGCCCGACCCGCGGCAGCCGCAGTTCGCAGAGAGAGCAGCGGAAGAGATTCTGAAGGTGATTGAAGCATCGCGGGGGCGGGCCTTTGTGCTTTTTACGAGCTACTTCCAGATGCGGCAGGTATAC
>JAFAUR010001110.1 GCA_019243205.1 Acidobacteriaceae bacterium
GCTCGCCGTGGCAATAGCATCGACCGAGCCCGGGAGCCAGTCTTCCGGCTTCATCGTCGAGATCTGGTTGAAAAAGAGCTGGCGATCGGGCAAATCCCGGAAGGAGCCGCTGGCGGAAGCAAGGCACCGTTCCGCATAGTGTTCGCGAAAGAGCTCCTCCACTACGTAGCCTGCTCCGGGAAACCACGAGACGTGGTCGTGATAGAGGAGCGAAGTCCAGGTCGGATCGTCCGTTGTGTTGCGCATCAGCAGAGCCGGGCAGGTCATTGTCAAACCGGGACTGAGTTCCTCATACAGCATCAGGCTGCCGGCTGCATGCAGTCCCGCCCGCCAATCGTAGGTATGCTGGAGACTCCACTCGAGCACACCGATCTCGAGATGCGGGTGCCGGGAAACGCGCACATAGTCCCGCAATTTTGTAAGGTAATCGCGGATACGCCGCAACCCGGTCTCGAAGTTCTCGGGTTCATACTCGTAGTTGTGACACCCGAGAATGTCGAAGTTCTCTCCGGCGAGGTCGATTACCTTCTCGCTCCAGATCATGTCATTGGACCGCTTCTGTCCGCAAGCCACAATGCGCGCGTGAGGAGCAAGAGTCCGCAACCGGCTCCCGTAGACATTGACGATCTCGGCGTACTGCTCCGGCGTGAAGC
Organism: Acidobacteriaceae bacterium; assembly: GCA_019243205.1. Classification (GTDB taxonomy): domain Bacteria; phylum Acidobacteriota; class Terriglobia; order Bryobacterales; family Bryobacteraceae; genus Bog-105. Next base: position 654 of record JAFAUR010001110.1, read on the forward strand.
CGTTATTCATGGGTTCGTTGTCGATTTGGAAAAGCTTGACCCCGTAGGGTTCGGGATGCCCATTGGCCGCCCGTCGCCGCCCCCATTCGGTGGTCGGCGGGTCGTTCAGGTAGTGGACCCAGTCCATAGCATATTCCACCTGCTCGGGCTTGGTGCCGGGCGCCGCCAGCACGATCAGGGGCTCCGCGTTGAGCTTTCGGCAGAGCCCCATAAACTCTTCAGTCCCAAAGCCGAAATAGTCTGAGTAGCCGCCCCAGAACATGTTAGGGTGATACCCGCGCGCGGCGTACCGGCCAATGCCTTCTTTCCACTGGTAGGTGGAGGCGAAAGAGCCACCGGGCCAGCGGATGAAGGACGGAGCGAGACCGTGCAGCGCCTGCAGCAGATCGGGACGCAGCATGCCGCCACGGCGGATATCAGCGCGCATCAGCGAGAAGAAGTCGAGCAGTAATGTGCCATTACCCGTCGCGGTAATCTCAACGGTAGCCTGCGTGTCCCGCACGGGACTGGTAAAGGAAAAGGGAACCTCCTGCCAACCCGAGCCCGTAACCGCGAGCGGGATTGATGCGATGGGATTTCCTTGGGAGGTTTGGACGCGAAGCGTCAACTGCGGGGTGCCTCCCTCGCGCTTGACCCACAGCGAGCCGTCATACTGGTGTCCCGCGTCGAGATACAGACGCCCCTGCCGGATCCCAGCGCGGCCCCCCTCGACCGTGAGGCGCACGCTTTTCTTCCCATTCTGGAACTCAACATCGGCGACCTCGACTCGACCGCGGTCCGAGAACGATTCCCAATAGGTCTTGAAGTCTTCGCCCTCGAACCCGGCACCGCGAATCTGTTCAGCAAACAGCCCGTCCTCCACCGAATGGTTGATGTGTTCAAGAAACTGGCCGTAGATCCGCGGATCGATGGCAGCCATGGCCCTATCCGTGTCAATGAGCAGGACAGTGACCCTCGGTTCGCCTGTGACCGGAGTGGCGTCCAACCAAAGCGGGCGCGATACAACGGGCCGGGGGACAGTTGTGGTAGCGGCCAGCGAACTAAGGAGAAAGTGGCGTCTCGTCATGCTCAATTCCGATGCTGGATCCCAGGCTGGAATCGGTATGTAGTTTAGTTCCGCTGCGCGGCCAGCGAGTTTTTACCGGCGGACTGGAACAGTCGCGGTGCAAAGTCTTGCAAGTCGCGACGCCACGTCTGCCACTCGTGGTTGGTACCGGGCGATTCATAGAATACGTGCTGGATTTTCGCGTCATCCAGCGAGGCGTGCAATTGTTCGATGCCCTGTTTCATCCGCTCCGGCTCGTTCGTCCCCACTCCCACCCACAGCAGATGCACACGTTTGGCAAATGCTGCCGGGTCAGCCATCGCGCCATTGAATGCCGTCTTCATGTCCGGCTTGCCGTTCCCCATCGCAAACACATTGGCGGCTCCGCTGAATCCGCCGATGTAAGAAAACAGTTCGAGGTGATCAAACGTTACCTGGAACGTCTGCATACCTCCCATCGAAAGACCCGCCATCGCGCGGTGATCGCGATCCGGCATGGTGCGAAATGTCGAATCGATGAATGGGATCAGGGCCTGCGTCATATCATCCTCGAAGGCAGACATCATGTCCTGCATCGCCTTCCTCATCTCGGGCGAACCGAACGGCTTTCCGGCGAGATCGGGAGTTGACTGGCCCCCACGCCGCGCATAGCCGTTCGCCATGACGATCATCATCGGCTTCGCTCTGCCGCTCGCCACCAAGTTGTCGAGGATGAAATTGGCCTTGCCCTGCCGCGTCCACCCGGATTCGTCCTCACCGCCACCGTGCTGGAGGTAAAGCACAGGGTAGCGCTCTTTCACCTGTGTGTCATAACCCGGCGGCGTATAGACCAATGCGTGTCGCCACGTGCCCGTTACTCGCGAGTGATACCAGATTTCCCGCACCTGCCCATGAGGAACATCCTGCGGCAGATAATAGGTGGCGCCCGATTCAGGAACCTCGACCGCGCTGGCCCATTTGCTTCCGCCGAAGTAGGCCGTGCTTCCAGGATCACTCACTTCGGCGCCGTCGACGATCACCGTGTAGTAATGAAGTCCCGGCGCCATGGGCGGCGTCGTGAATGTCCAGAATCCGTCCACCTGCTTCTCCATCTCGGCTTTCGGACCGCTCCAGAAGTTCACCCTCACCTTGGTTGCGTCCGGCGCCTTGAAGCGGATTTGGACTCGGGAGGAACTGTCCACCCGAGGATATTGTGCGTCCAGAACGTTGGAGGTAGCGGGTTTGAAATCACCCGAGTCCTGCGCGAAACAGAACGTTGCTGTCATCAGCATTAGCATTCGAAGCGGTCGCATCGTCATTGTCCATCCGATCATTAGTATGTTAATTCAC
>JAFAUR010000039.1 GCA_019243205.1 Acidobacteriaceae bacterium
CCGGTTCTGCGATCCCTTGTCTGCCCAGTTTTGATTGACGAGAGTGATCGTTATTGTGGCGGATGGCTTGCTCGATTTCGTGCACGCTTGCCCGGTTATGACCGTAACAATACAAGCGGCGGCTAAAAGGACGGAACCTGACAGCTCAGTCACTTTCACGATTGTCCACGTTCCAGTTCAGAGAATGCGATTACTCCGTATGTGGGGGCCCGAATGCACCGTCTTGATTAGCCCGGTTGAATTCACCGACCGAATGTCTTGTCAGGGAGGGCTGCACCGTTTGCACCCCGATCGCATGCAGAGCTTATGCAAGCGACTTTGGTCCTCCTTCGCTTGCCCGACAAGATGTTGTCGGACGCGCGCGCGTCGCATTTGAAAAAATACTTATCAATTCCTAGCGTCCGGATCTTTGATTCGAGCGTGGATCTGGGAATCCGAAGCTTTGTGGCCGCGCCGTACGGCCCAGATACGCGTCCGCGGCTCTCTTCCAGTGCGGCTTCGATCATATGCTTTTCTCGATCCACCAGTGCCAGAGTCAGGGGGAGTACATCCTCCGGCCTTCGCGTACGGACCCAGCTTTCGTTAATCGAAAGCGATTCACGGCTGCACAGAATCACAGCTCTTTCAATTACGTTCTGCAGTTCGCGAACGTTCCCCGGCCAGTGATACGCCTGCAACAAGTCAAATGTCCTCTGGTCGATTTTCGTGATGGTCTTTCCCGCCCTGGTCGCATACCGTTCAACGAAGTATTTCGTCAATAGCGGGATATCGTCCGGGCGCTCGCGCAACGATGGTATTCGGATCGGGAAAACATTCAAACGATAGAACAGGTCGGCCCGGAATGTGCCTGAGTCGACACTATCTCTGAGATCCTGATTGGTCGCCGCCACTACACGCACGTCCACCGCTAACGTGTTATTCGCTCCGACTCGCTCGAACTCGCGCTCTTGAAGCACGCGTAATAACGCCACCTGAGTATCGGGCGGGATGTCGCCAATTTCGTCTAGAAAAATGGTGCCACCATCTGCAATCTCGAAGCGGCCACGGCGACGGTCAGTCGCGCCAGTGAACGCCCCTTTTTCGTGCCCGAAAAGCTCGGATGCAATCAAGGTCTGCGGAATAGCAGCGCAGTTGACGCTCACAAAGGAATGACGCGCGCGCCGAGACCCTTTGTGAATGGCGCGAGCGACGAGTTCTTTGCCTGTGCCCGTCTCCCCCGCTATCAACACCGTCGAGTCTGTAGGTGCTACTTGTGCGACATCGTGAAGAGTGCGTCGCAGTGCTTCCGAGCAGCCAATGATACCGTCGAAGATTGTGTAATCGAGAGTTGCGTCAGGAGGACAAAGGTCGTCGAAGTCCAGGTCTCGCTTTGATGGAAGCGCTTGTAGGCGCGCCACATCGTCTCCCACCGAACGTTGGATTTGATTCTTTTGGCCGAAAGCGAGTTGTCTTGCACTAGCCATGGTGTTGCCGCTGTCCTGATGCTTCGGCCAGATCATTTGCATACTTGCTCCCGATCATTCGCCTTCCTGCATGTCCGACGTTTCCTGACATATGCTCGCAACCTTAACCCTACCCGGGAGCGCCGCCCAATTGCCGTAAGCTTGCGTAACTCGCCGTAAGCTGGGTGTTGGGCAATAGACGCTGGATTCATTAGTTCTGGTTTATGGACGGCTTTCCCAGGTATTCGCATATCCGGATGGCGGACAGAGGGCAAGAATTATATCTTCCACGCCGCACTCCAGGGCGTCCCACCACAGCTCAGCCGTGCTGGTCGAACTCACGAGCAGAACTGGAATGTACCTGTCGATGCGTCTCACCCGTCGAAGCAACTCCTTCCAAGTGCCATCCTGGAGCATCAGTTCCGTGATGAGAATGGTCCCATCAAGCGGGGCTTTGAGCAAACCAGTCGCCCCCTTGATCGTCTGTCCCCAGCGCATGTTGATACCGTGCGCTCCCATTTCTTCCTGCATGTGTGCCTCTGGTTGCTTAGCGCTCACGACGATCACTGCCTTTGCCGGTTCTTCGGGGTGCATCAATTCCTGTCCGCTCGACTCCACGCTAACCGAGTCGTTCTCCGAATTGCCGTAAGTTGCCGTAAGATGTTGGTTCGCGCTCAAGTGTTCAGATTTCGTATTCATGTCGACATCTCGGCACGTCCAGCTTGATTGCGCGCTTATCGATTGCACGATTCGGTGCTCAGAATTGCCTCACGTAACGCGTGTTGATTCAATGTCGAGTGTCGGTTCGACGATGAATCTGATCTCGGTTGCGGATCGTGGCTATTCGAGTGCTACTGATGAAATCCGTAACGAGTTCCTAACCTTCAATAGGATATTGAATACCTTACACCCCTGGAAGCCCCGCAATGATGCCGCCCTCCATATCCTTAGAAATCCGCGCTAATACCGTGGACGCCGTAGCACCAACGGCAGTTTGCGAGCAACTGGCACGGATAGTGAACAGTCCGGGATTCACCTCCTCAGCTCGGTTGTGCCGCTTCCTTATCCATATCGTGAACAAAACACTTGAGGGAGATCTCGACAGCCTGAAAGAGTTCACCATAGCGATGGAAGTGTTCGACCGCACCTCTGATTACGATCCGAATATCGACGCAATTGTCCGGGTTGAGGCTCGGCGCCTAAGGTCGAAGTTGAAGACGTACTACGAGCAAGGGCAGGGCATGAACGATCCAATCTTAATCGGTTTGCGTCCGGGCAGTTATGTACCCGTTTTTCGCTGGTTGGATACACATCGTGCGAACGACAGCCGAGAAAGCGGCGCACTCAGCGAACCCGGTGCCCCTTCGATTGCCGTCCTGCCGTTCGTCAATATGAGTCCGGACCCGGGACAAGATTATTTCTGCGATGGCATCAGCGAAGAAATCATCAATTCGCTTACGCAAGTTGCGGGATTGAAGGTGATCGCGCGAACGTCGGCGTTTCAGTTCAAAGGAGTATCCATTGACATCCGCGAAGTCGGCCAGCGACTCGATGCGGACGTGGTGATTGAAGGAAGCGTTAGGAAGGCGGGTGACCAACTGCGAATCGCCGCCCAGGCGATTCACACTGAATCCGGTCATCATCTCTGGTCGGAAATGTTCCGCCGTGAGCTCAAAGATGTCTTTGCACTTCAGGAAGAGATCGCCCAATCAATCGCCGCGTTCCTTCGTCTGCATATGCCGAAGGCCCGGTCTCGAGTGCGCGCGTTTAGCAATCTCGATGCATATACCAGATACTTGAAAGCTCGAGTTCTGCTGAATCAACAATCTCCTGAAACGCTGCGGGCTGCCGTGCAACAGTTCCGCTCCGTCATTGAACGTTTCCCTGACTATGCCGTAGCCTACAGCGGCATTGCTGCCGCGAACTGTTTTCTCGCCCTTTTTGGGTTTGTTTCCGGGCGTGAAATCTACCCTGAAGCAAACTCTGCTGCCGAGCGCGGTTATGCCCTCGACCCTGAATCAGGAGACACCTGTGCCATTCTGGCGGGCGTTCGGTCGGTCTTTGAACATCGCTGGGACGACGCCGATATGTTATGCGAGCGCGCCCTCAAAGTACAACCGGGTGCTGCTGCAGCTTACATGGTTCGTGGGATGTCTTTGCTCTGCCGAGGGCAAATAAATGCAGCAGAGTCCGCGCTCCGCCGCTCTAGTGAACTCGACCCCCTTTCCCCAGGCGACTGTGCTCGAATGGCTTACGTTCAATACTTGAAGGGTGAGTATCAGGCGGCCGAAGAACATCTGCGGCGATCCTTCGAACTGGATCGAGACTACCCTGAAGCACGGTTTTATCAGGGACTGTTACACCTGCAGCAGCGCGAGTATGACCGCGCCATTGAATGCCTTTCACCGTCCGACTTCCCATTGGAAATCGGCCTGCTAGCCGCCGGATATGCACGAAAAGGTTGCGGAGCGCAAGCGCTGGACTGTGTTGAAAAGCTGAGTCGATTGAAAGAAACGCAATATGTGACTCCTCTGGCAAAGGCCTTCGCGGCTATCGGGATGGAGCATTTCGATCTGGCATTCCAACGTCTGGACGAAGCGATCGACCATAAGACGAGTTTTGTAAACATGCTGCTTGTTGAGCCGTTTTTTGATCCCATCCGCTGCGATCCGCGGTTCAACCGACTGTTGAAGAGACTGAATCTTTCAAACTAACTCAAGGGCAGCTTACGGACGGACTTACGGCTGCTTACTGCCGCCAGACCAGCGATTCAAGGCAAGATTTCCTGAGAGGGGAAACCGACCGCCTGATCATGAATGAAATGCAGAGGAGCCGATGCAAGTGCCGGGTAGGTAGGGCTTCGTGACTGGTTCCTCAGAACTGACGTATACCGCCGTCGTGCTTGCAGTTTTTGCCAACCAACTGTGCCTGCCCGTCCCGTCCGTAGTCTTTCTGATGACCGCCGGCGCTCTTTCGGCACGGGGAAGAATGCACGTAAGCATTATTGTTTTCCTCGGTGTTGCAGCTTGCTTGGCGGCTGATGGGATATGGTTCTGGTTCGGCCGCCGGTGGGGTTCCCAAGTGATCCGGTTACTCTGCCGCCTCACCGCCGACCCGCGACGCAGTGCGACGAATGCCCATGAAAAGTTTCGTCGGCACGGCGCCCCAATTCTTTCAGTCGCCAAATTCTTGCCGGGACTGGATGGGATTCTGCCGCCGCTTGTCGGCGCCGAAGGAGTGTCGGTTCCGCATTTCGTTGCATTCGATGCACTCGGTAGCTTTCTCTGGTCCTGCTCGTACGTCGCGTTAGGCTATTTCCTCGCCGACCAACTGGACATTGCCATTCGTGCGACTAAACATTTCGGAACCGCCCTCAGCATCGCGATTGGAGTTCCGATTTTTCTCTATGCGGGCTGGCGTGCGATGGCTCTGGTGAAAATGATTCACCGGCTACGGCTGCGCCGGATCACGCCATCGATGCTCGATCGCAAACTGAAATCGAATTCCAAGGTCGCCGTAATCGACCTGTTTAATTTTGAAGGAGACACCGAGAACGAAACCGTGGAGGCGGTCCCGGGAGCCTTCAGGATAGATCCCTCTCGCTTGCGGAAGACTCCACAGATCTGTGTTCCTGATGACGTCGACGTTGTTCTCTATTCTTCTTCTGGGGGAGATATCGTCAGCGCGCGGGCAGCAGTGGAATTGAACCGGATAGGCGTGGACAAAGTATGGGTTCTGGAAGGTGGACTGAAGGCCTGGCGTGAACAGCGCTTTCCTGTCTGTCAGTCCCTGGAAGTACCTGAAGTCGCCGCCGGACGCCTTGGAGTGAAGTTGCCGAAGTTGGCAACTGACTACCAGTAGTAATCGAGATTGCAGTTAAGCGATTTGCGATCTGATTGCGAATTGTCCCCCAGCTTACGCCCGGCAATCGCAGTGTCGCGCATCGCCGCAGGATCATCCGCACTTTCCCCAGATCCGCCGCTCGCCGTTCTCCAACAAAAGGCCGACTGATCCGCTCTTATCAATTTGGAGGCCCCCGATTCATGACCATTTCGCGGCCCAGATCTCATCCGCAGATGAGCACTGGGTACTTCGTTAGCGCGGTGCCGAGCATCGCGAGTGTCCACGTCGCGGCTGTCGAACACCTTTCTGTCCGGGTCAACAGCTCCGTCGAGGCGCTGACCGACCTGAGTGACGCGTCAACCACCATGACCTCGGAGCAGCATGCAAATGCTGATTGCGTCGCGGTTATTCCAGGGCTTAAGAAAGGCGCTGCCGTGGGCGGCGCTAGTTACGGAAGAGGCTTTACATCCATTGGCTTCGATTTAGACGGCATGACTCTGGAACCAGACCAGTCCACAACTAAATCGGCAGGGTCTGGTTCGCCGCAGTAATTGCTCCGGTACTCAGTTATGGACGACAGCGAACTGCCGGTCATTTACATTGCCCGGCATGGAGAAACGGCCTGGACTATCAGCGGCCAACACACCGGCCTGACCGATCTGCCCTTGACGCCTCAGGGTGAGCGGAACGCGCGATCATTGGCCGGCCGCCTCCAAGGCCTCGAGTTTGCAAGGGTGCTGACCAGCCCTTTGCAGCGCGCTCGGAACACGTGTGCTTTGGCAGGTTTTGGTCCTGTAGCCGAAGTCGATAGCGATCTCGTCGAGTGGAACTATGGCTGTTATGAGGGTCTCCGTTCGGTGGAGATACGGGCGCAACGGCCGGACTGGCAATTGTTTCGTGACGGCTGCCCGGGAGGCGAATCTCCGGCCCAGGTTGCTTCACGCGCTGAAAACGTAATCAAGCGCATACGCGACGTAGAAGGTAACATCCTGCTCTTTTCGAGCGGGCATTTCATTCGCGTCTTAGCCGCGCGTTGGATCGGACTCGAGCCATCAGTGCACAGCATGTCTTTCATGCTGAGCACAGCGAGCTTGAGTGCGATGGGTTATGAACAGAGTCTCTCGCGGCCGGTGATCCGGCTGTGGAATGACACGCATCACGTGTGCGTTCAGTAAAGCGGTCGCGATTGAATCTCGACCAGGTCCTATCGGAAGAAAAGGTAAATGAGTCCAGAAAATGTGATGGAGCCACCGGTACAGGTGAGCTCTGAAGATGTCTCGAAGCTTATCCATCAGTACGGTTGTGGCCCCATTCGATTCGCCGGAACGGACGAGGGCCTCTATGAACGGCATTTACTGTTCGACAATGTCGTCGACTTAAGTGCTTCCTGCGCCCGGGACCGTTTCGAGGCGTTCGCGCGGTCTGTACGGGATCTGCTTTCCCAGCGATGGATCCTCACGGAGAAAACATACGACCGTGCGAACGCAAAGCGTATCTACTATCTGTCGATGGAATTTCTCATCGGCCGCTCCCTCGCGAATAACGTGACGAACCTGCTGTTGAGCCCCATCGCGAATGACGCCGTCAGGGCGAAGAGTATCGATTGGACGGAACTGTTGGAACACGAGCCGGATGCCGCATTGGGAAATGGCGGACTTGGCAGATTGGCAGCCTGCTTTCTCGAGTCGATGGCCACCATGCAACTTCCCGCAATGGGTTACGGGCTGCGATATGAATACGGAATCTTCAAGCAATCCATTGAAAACGGCTGGCAGCGCGAGCAGCCCGACAACTGGCTGCGACGGCAGGATCCTTGGGAAGTTGCGCGTCCGCACGAAACCGTAGAGGTCAAGCTGAACTGCTCCCTCGAATTGCGCGGCGGAGCCTTCCACATGATCCCGGGCCGACCCGGCACCTTGATCGGCGTTCCTTTTGATCGCCCAGTGATCGGCTACGGGGGCAAGACCATTAATACGCTCCGGCTGTGGGCGGCCGCGGCGCCGAATTCATTCGACTTCCAGGCCTTCAGCCACGGCGATTTTGTGGGAGCCGTGACCAACACCCTGGGAGCGGAATCCCTTACACGTGTTCTCTATCCGGATGATTCAACTAGCCTGGGCCAACGCTTGCGTTTCGTTCAGGAGTATTTCCTCGTCGCATGCTCGTTGGCCGACCTGGTGCGCCGCTTCCGCAAGCGCAACATCGATTGGAGTACGTTCCCTGAGCACGTAGCCATTCAATTAAACGACACGCATCCGACTACCGCCATCCCTGAGTTAATGCGCATTTTGCTCGACGATGAACATCTCGGTTGGGACCAGGCGTGGGACATCACCCAGCGCACGGTCGGTTATACAAACCACACGTTGCTGCCCGAGGCGCTCGAAAAATGGCCAGTTGAGTGGTTTCAAGTGCTGCTCCCGCGACATCTCGAAATCATTTACGAAATCAACCGCCGGTTTCTTGATTCAGTTCGCACGAGCTTCCCGGGTGCCGAAGAAAAAGTTCGGCGCGTAAGCCTGATCGAAGATTCCGGAGAGCGCAAGGTCCGCATGGCGAATCTGGCCATCGTCGGTTCTCACAGCACAAACGGCGTTGCCGAAATTCATACGCGATTGCTGCGCGCGACAACGGTGAAGGATCTGGCTGACGTGTACCCTGAACGCTTCAGCAACAAGACGAACGGAGTTACACCGCGCCGGTGGTTGCTGCTGTCCAATCCCTGGCTTTCCAGGATCATCCATGAAGCAATTGGCGATCAATGGACCACTGACCTGAGCCAACTCTCACGATTAAAAGCCCTGGCTTATGAGACGGACTTTTGTTTTGCCTTTCGCAAGGCTAAGCGTAAGGCAAAAGTGCAATTCGCAGATTGGCTCAAGTCCAGTTCTGGAATATCCGTCGATCCGGATACCATCTTCGATGCCCAGGTGAAGCGTATTCACGAATACAAGCGACAACTTCTGAACGCACTGCGCATTGTAGTCATCTACAACCGGCTCCGCGAAAACCCTGATCTGGAGATCCCACCTCGAACATTCTTCTTCTCCGGAAAGGCCGCTCCGGCATACGAACTGGCGAAGCTAATTATCAAATTCATCAACAACGTGGCCGCGACGGTTGACAATGACCCGGTCGTGCGCGGTCGTCTGAAAGTGGTCTTTCTGCCTGAGTATTGCGTGACGCTCGCCGAAAGACTCATTCCTGCCTCTGACATCTCCAACCAAATCTCGACAGCGGGTTACGAAGCGAGCGGCACCAGCAATATGAAGTTCATGATGAACGGCGCGCTGACCGTGGGCACGCGCGACGGCGCCACCATCGAGATGGCAAACGAAGCCGGTGAGGATAACTTCTTCCTGTTCGGGCTTACCGCGGAACAGGTAGCCTCCAGCCGCCCTTGGTACAACCCGAATTGGCATTACCAGCATGAGCCGGAAACCCGCGCCGCCCTCGACCTGATCTTCTCCGATCATTTCAGCCGCAACGAGCCGGGCATCTTCGCTCCCCTCCGTGACGTACTTCTGACTCGCGGAGATTATTACATGCACCTGGCCGATCTCACATCCTTCGTGCAGGCCCAGCAGTCCGTCGAACGCCTGTACGCCGACAGGGATGCTTGGGCATCAAAAGCTGTTTTGAATATCGCCGCATCCGGAAAGTTCTCGAGCGACCGGACCATCGCCGAGTACGCAAACGAAATCTGGGGGGTGAAGCCTTGTCCAGTACGCTAGCAGCCACTTGGCAGGAAACCATTTCGCCCCTCGCCGGCGGGCCCGCGCCGAAAGATTTGCTGGTCGATTTGGCGCGACTCGAGCAGGAATACTTTCGACAGCAGCCGGACGTTAGCGATCCCAACCAGATGGTGAGCTTTGGAACCAGCGGACACCGGGGCTCGCCGTTTCTGGGCACCTTCACCGAGTCACACATTCTGGCCATCACTCAAGCCATCTGCGATTACCGGCATGCCCATGGGATAGAAGGTCCGCTCTTCATGGGCAAGGACACTCACGCCCTATCAACGCCGGCGCAAGCGACAGCGTTGGAGGTGCTTGCGGCCAATGGAGTGGAAACCGTAATTCAGCGAAACAACCGCGCTACACCAACACCGGTTATCTCGCGCTCCATTCTCGTCCACAACCGGCATCGTGATAAGCACTTCGCTGACGGTATTGTAATTACTCCTTCCCACAATCCCCCGGAAGACGGAGGCTTCAAGTACAACCCTCCAAACGGCGGTCCCGCAGGTACGGACGTAACGCATTGGATCGAGACCCGCGCAAACGAGCTGCTCAGAAACCGGAACACGGGAGTGAAACGCGTGCCTTACAACGATGCCCTCCGCGTTGCCACGACCCATCAAAAGAACTTTGTTCTGCCATACGTGCGCGATCTCGTACGCATCGTCGATATGGGCGCAATTCGCCATGCGGGACTCAAACTCGCTGTCGACCCGCTGGGAGGCGCCGCCCTCGCCTACTGGGAACCAATCAATGAGCTGTACGGTCTGGACATCAAAGTTGTGAATCCCGTCCTCGATCCAACTTTTTCGTTTATGACCGTCGACCACGATGGCAAGATCCGGATGGACTGCTCGAGTCCTTACGCAATGGCGCGTCTGGTGGCCCTCAAAGATCAATACCGGGTGGCATTCGCGAATGATCCAGACTCAGATCGGCACGGTATCGTCACACCTTCCGCGGGGCTGATGAATCCGAACCACTACCTTGCGGTTGCGATTCAGTATCTTCTGAAACACCGGCCTAAGTGGCCGTCGGAGGCAAGCGTCGGAAAAACCGTGGTCAGCAGCAGTCTGATCAACAAAGTAGTTCAGAGGCTTGGGCGCAAATTGGCTGAAGTGCCGGTCGGATTCAAGTGGTTCGTACCGGGCTTGCTTGACAGCTCATATTGTTTCGGTGGTGAAGAGAGCGCCGGCGCCAGTTTCCTCCGTTTCGACGGCACCGTCTGGACAACGGATAAAGACGGACCGATTATGGACCTGCTGGCAGCTGAGATCACGGCGCGGACCGGAAAGGACCCAGGTGAACATTATCGTGAACTCACCGCTGAATTTGGCGTACCGTACTACAGACGCATCGACGCACCAGCCACGCCGGAGCAGAAGGCCAGGTTGCAGACGATATCGGCCGACGCTGTCTCTGAATCACGCCTGGCAGGTGAGCCGATTCTCGCTAAGTCGACCAACGCGCCCGGCAACGGTGCTGCCATCGGAGGCCTGAAAGTAGAGACTGCGACCGGCTGGTTTGCAGCACGTCCGTCCGGAACGGAAGACGTTTACAAGATCTACGCCGAAAGCTTCGCAAGCGAAGCACATCTGAACACGATCCTTGCCGAAGCCCAGGACATTGTAGATAGCGCGCTTGAATCGTCGCGGGAGCGGGCATGAGCGAAACTGACGGCGCTCCGATGGTCACCCCGCTTCCGCCGGATTACCGCGCCTCGGGCGTGCTGCTCCATGTCACTTCTCTCCCGTCTAAGTTCGGAATTGGCGATCTCGGACCTGCCGCTTTCGCCTGGATCGACCGCCTCACGAACGCGGGCCAGAGCTGGTGGCAGGCGCTCCCGCTTGGTCCCACTGGATACGCGAACTCGCCTTATCAATCGTTATCGTCTTTCGCCGGCAATTGGCTTCTCATCAGCCCCGAAGAACTGGTTGCGGACGGCCTGGTTAGCGCTGAAGATTGCCAGGGCAATTCGTTTCCGGCTGAGCGTGTCGACTACGACGCTGTTATTGGTTTCAAGCGTCGACTGCTCGAGACAGCTTGGCGAAATTTCGATGCGGGCGCGAGGCCTGACCTGCGGGCTGACTATGAACGTTTCCGCACGGAAGAGGCGCATTGGATCGATGATTACGCCCTTTTTCGCGCGTTGAAGACTGCATACAACGGGGCTTATTACCTTGACTGGCCGCAGGAATTAGTCGCGCGCGCTCCGGCGGCGATGGCCCGCGCCCGGCGGGAGCTTGCAACAGAGATTCAGGCCACATGCTTCGCCCAATTCCTGTTGCAGATGCAAGGTGGACGTGTCAGGCAGTATGCACAGGAACGAGGCATACGATTCATAGGCGACTTGCCGTTCTTCGCCTCGCCCGATTCGAGTGATGTCTGGGCCAATCCGGAATTGTTCCTGCTCGACGAGCAGCATCGGCCGCGATTCGTCGCCGGAGTGCCTCCCGATTTCTTCAGCGCGTTGGGACAGCTCTGGGGTAATCCTGTCTACAACTGGGAAGTTTCCAAACAGAAAGGTTATCGCTGGTACCTGGACCGTATCCGCGCTTTGCTGGCGCACGTGGACGTGATCCGGCTCGACCATTTCCGTGGCTTCGCGGCCGCCTGGTATGTGCCGGCCGGTGCGCCGACCGCACAATCCGGAAGTTGGGTGCCGGGGCCCGGAGCCGATTTGTTTGCGGCGATAGAGCGGGAATTCGGGCATCTCCCGTTCATCGCCGAAGATCTTGGCGTCATAACTCCGGACGTCGCCGCGTTGCGCGATACGCATCAAATACCCGGGACCAAGGTCTTACAGTTCGCGTTCGATGGCGATCTGAACAATCCGTATCTGCCCCACAACTACATCCATAACAGCGTCGCCTACACGGCGACCCACGACAACAACACGACACGCGGCTGGTTCGAATCTCTGGCTGACGAGCAGCGGCAGAACGTCTGGAAGTACCTAGGACGATCACCCGGAGCAACTGAGGATGTCGCGCCCGCGCTGATTCAGCTGGCCTGGGCGTCCCCGTCAGGTCTCGCCATAGCTCCTCTCCAGGATCTGCTGAATCTAGGGGCCGAAGCAAGAATGAATACGCCAGGGCGCGCCGGAGGCAATTGGGGATGGCGGTGTGCCGAGAACGAACTATCTCCGTCCTGCTTTGAATGGCTCCGTAGGTCGACAGAATCGGCGGGGCGGTCCAGACACGAGTAACTCAGAATATTACTTATCGAGGGCACATAAATGAAGCCGACACAGCAACTCCACAACTTGGGCCAGAGTATCTGGCTCGATAACATTACCCGAGATCTTCTGGATAGTGGCACACTCGAGCGCTATATCAGAGAGCTGTCCGTAACCGGACTAACCTCTAACCCGACTATCTTCGACCAT
>JAFAUR010000361.1 GCA_019243205.1 Acidobacteriaceae bacterium
AAAGCAATCTGCAAGGTTTGCTGGAGGAAGTTGTCGGCCCGGTCTATCTTTTCGGGGCGTCTGCCACGTCGAACGGACAGATCCCGATGACAACGTTTTATGTCAGCCTGGCCGGTTTCAACAACGAAGGTAATGTCTGCGAGTTGCGTATCCCGCAACCTTCTGTTCCAGCTTTGCTCACCGATGAGCGCGCGAAGGCATACAAAGAGAATCAGCGGGTTCTCGACGAAGTCAGAGCGCGCCTGATCGGGGTCGACCGCGAAGTGCGTGACGGACTGATTGGCAGCGAGCCCGTGGCCGGAACCCTTTAACTTGGAACTGATTAGGGAAGTACAATGTTTGAGCGTCGCTGCGTTGCTTCCCGATTTCAGTGCTGCGCCCGGCGCAGCCGGAACAACGGTCGATAGTGGCTGGCACCTATGAGGAAGGATCATCGGTGGCCGAAGAGGCGGAATGAAGAGCTTGCCTCAGAATGGCGCGTTCCAACAATCCGGAAGTCAGCTAGCCCTTCGTTGTTCCTAAGTCCACGCACAAAGCTGCGGCGATTCGTAACATCGACCATCGAATCGGGAGTGCCCTGACCGATACACGCTGCGGGCACTTTGGGAGGAACAGTGACGATATGAAATTAAGAGTTATAGCGCTTCTAACGCTGCTTACTATCGGGTCAGTGGTAGAGGCGCAAGATTCCCTCCGCTGCCAGGCCGACCCGCCAAGAAGCCTGCCGGGCCTATGGACCTATTATTGGTACTCGCTCGACCAGGCCGGTCATCAAAAACCGTCGTGCTTCATCCAAAACGACAGAAGAGTATATTTCACGGCCATTACGGCAAACAACCACAAGCAGCCTGCGGCCGATGCCAAGCTGGTCGGCAAGCTACCGCCATTGCCACTGCCAGACGAATTGTATTACTGGTTTTCTGCCGACCAGGCCGGCGACCAATCACCTGCGGACCAAAACTGTGTTTCGATCGACGGCAAGCTCCGGCGCTATACAGAAGCGACATTGAGCAACCATCCGGATGGTAAAGCCAAAGATTACGTGTATGTTGGAAAGGGAAATCGTCACACGGAGGTGACCGGCGCCGCGTGCGTCAGTGCGACGAAGAAGACTGAATAACTGCTCTTGAGAGAAGGAGCAGAAATGGCGTGCATTTAGAATTTCAATAACTACGGGCGACAGAGCCTGATTACGCCGAGCACACCTGAAGCCTTTTAGTCCAGCTTCGATTAACATCCTCGATGAAGCTACCGGAAGCTCGCGCGCTTGCCTTTTGCCGGACCTCTAGAGTGCTGGTTCAGTCCAAGCCCAGCGTTAGACCCTTGGGCGTTCCGCGATGCGTCCAGGCCAACACGAGACTGCTTCTGGATCGCAGACCTCCTGAGTGAAATCGGGGATCATCGCTGATCCCAATTCCGGACGCGGCCTCGGCGCTCGCGTGATGCGAGATGTTCTACGGTGAGCTGCGAATCGCTAATACCTTCTAAACCGGTTTCGCTGCTGGCGAGTCGCTCTCGGCTCTCGCTGGAATTCATCCATGTGCTCGAGCAACCGATGCCGTAGTTCCCGCCAAGGCTCCGCCCGTTCTTCGGATGGGTGTTCGAGCACCTTGTTGAACGATTCGATAAACCAGTCGGGCGGCGGACACTTGGTGTCCTCCATTGCCTGAAGCGCTTCACACAGCGTCCAGAATTCGCGGCGTGAGTCCGCCTCCTTGGGCGGAACACTCAGGAGTTCCCGCTCGAATTGCTCTTTCGTTATCGGCTCTTGCAATAGTGGCGTCGGCATCATTCTTCGTTCGTTGTATCCGATTTCCCGGGAACATGCAGACAAGCTCGTTTCCCGGGGTTCTGGAGGTTTTTCGCATGGCGCGATTACACAAATTTTTGCCGGGCGACCGCATCGCACTGCTCTATCCGAGCGTAGGAGCGAACCGGCACCTGGGGACCGTGACTGAGGTCACGGCAACATCGATCTCCGTCCACACCGATGGCCTCTTGCGGACAAAGCAGTTCCATTTTTCGCGCAAGGGCCGCTGGTTTAGCGAGCGCGGCCACACGGTCTCGATCGAGCGGATTGCGTCACAAACAGCAGCGCGCAATCTCACTAAGGATTCACCTCATGGCTCAACTGGCTCTCTTCGAGACTGCCACTCCCTCGCATTCGTATGAAGTGGCAATCACGCCGGAAGTCGAGCGTGCGCTGGCCGGTCATGCCCCGGTTGCAATCGGCGTATCCGGCGGCAAGGATTCGAGTGCCGTCGCCATTCGGACTTTCGAATACCTCGATGATTGCGGCCATCGCGGACCGCGTGTTCTCGTTCATTGCGATCTTGGTGAAATCGAGTGGGCCGAAAGTCTCC
>JAFAUR010000475.1 GCA_019243205.1 Acidobacteriaceae bacterium
CAAATCGGCCAAGAGTCTTACGTCGAGCTAATGGATGCGAACGGGACTCTACACGGAACCGAGTACACTTTCGCGGTCACTGAAGTGGAGCTGGAGATGATCGAAGAAGCTGTGGACTCCTGTCCGACGCGAGCTATCAGCATGCAAGCCGTCATTTAAATCCCGCGAGGCATTCGGAGCCAAAGGACCGGGAACTGCAGCGCGTTCCACCGGAACCCGGATTACTTCCCAATGTCGTGCACGTGGGATTATCGCTAGTCGGTCCTTCCCGCGCCGCTGATCGACCGCGCGGGTGCCAAGGGAGATGTGGCCCCGTAAAAAGTGTCAAACAGTCGTCCGTCGCGCTCGAGCAGGCGTTCGTAAGCTTCGGTCCGCTCCGGCTTCGGCCTGAGCGTCGTTCCCAGGCGCACCGAGACCTCTTCGAGACTTGCCAGTACCCCCATTTGTTCCGCCGCGATCATGGCCGCTCCCCGGCTGGATGCCTCGGGCTCGAGACATTCTGTAATCGGTCGTGCTAAGGCGTCGGTCATCATTTGGAGCCAGGTTCGTGATTTAAGCAGGGCGCCCCCGGAGGCCACCAGGGACGCCGGCGCAGCGAACGGACGGGTGAGCAACGTGTATATCTGTTTGAAGCGCAGCGACACGCTCTCAAGACACGCCTGCAGGATGTCCACGGCGGTAGTCGAAAGACTCATTCCGGTGATCATCGCGCGCAGTTCGGGCCGCCAGTAAGGCGACCGCTCGCCGGCCAGGTAGGGCAGCATGGTCAGTCCGTGCACTCCAGGCTGTCGCTCTGCAATTTTCTCTTCAGCGTTATCGGGCAAGCGCAGAATACGGGTGGCCCAGCGATACACTTCGCCGCCATTGGATACGGCTCCGCCCAGAATGAAGCGTTCGCGATTCACTCGGTAGCACCAGATGCCGGAAGGAATGGTAACCGTGTTCTGCTTGATGACGACACGCATAGCCCCGCTCGTCCCCACCATCAGCGCAAACTGCTCTGGCGTTGCACAGCCGCTGCCGATGCTGTTGCATGCGCCGTCCCCGTAGGCCGGATACCACGGGATTCCGCTGAAGAGGGGCCAACGCGCCGCGAACGGCGGCTCGAGTGTGCGGCATGGCGTGTCTAAAGATTCGACGGGTGCGAGTTGATCGGTTCTGACCGCGCAGGCCATGAGCAGTTCTTCGCAGTAGTCATTTTTCCGCTGATCCCAAAATCCCGTCGCAGAGACCATCGACGTCGACTCGGCGCCTTGCCCCGCCACTTTCAACAACAGGTACTCGCCCGGCGACACCCAGCGGCTTGTCGTTTCAAATAGGTCAGGTTTATTTTGACGCAACCACAGCAGCTTGGCGGGCCAGTAGCTCGTGTGCAGTACGCAACCGGTTATCGCGTGTA
This sequence comes from Acidobacteriaceae bacterium, assembly GCA_019243205.1. Classification (GTDB taxonomy): domain Bacteria; phylum Acidobacteriota; class Terriglobia; order Bryobacterales; family Bryobacteraceae; genus Bog-105. The sequence continues at coordinate 1,400 of JAFAUR010000475.1, forward strand.
CCCACGACGGGTCGAAGGTGTGGGTGAGTTCGTCGACCTGCTTGGCAGATCGCGTGTCGAACAAGTGTATGATCGCGGTGGTTGGTTTGTCGTCCTCGGAGATGCCGAGGAAGGAATGCCAAAAGGTGCTGATGCCGATTCCGGCCGCCCTCAGGCCCCGCTGAATCATTTGCTGGTGCAGGCTGTCGAGGCATTCGCAAGCGGCGTCGAAGACAACATTCGGATCTAGCTCTACAGCCCCATCTGGACTGGTGATGATTTCGTATTTCTTTTGGAAACCCAGACCTTCGTATTGAGTGAAATTGCGGTCAAAAAGAAGCGCCCGAACACTCGACGAGCCGAGATCCAGACCTACTATGTTTTCGCCCGGCACGGACGTATTCTACTGAATACCTAGGAACGGTCCAGTCGCAAAACAATCTCCCTGCGTTTCCCGTGGTCTGAAGCTCTTTTTCTGACAGTCGCAGCGATCTTCGGGCAGTCCGGCCGAAAGACCCATCAGGAGACGGCTTTGTTAGTTTGGCGTTGGTGACATTGAACGTTAGCGCGTTAGGACTGAACTTGGCAAGTGTGCGAGCGACGACCCGACCGGGCCCGCTACCGATCTAAAGCTGTTCACGTTTTTGTCTCTATACTCGATTAGTGGGAGCATGATTCGTTATGGCTGACACAAAAGAAAAGAAATGTGCGCACCCGGCATGCCGGTGCACGGTACCAGATGACAAGAAATACTGTAGCCAACGCTGCGAAGACGCCAAGGGAAAGGTAGAGATCTCGTGCCAATGTGGTCATCCGGGCTGCTCGCTCTCAGAGTAAAAGAGTCGTGAGTGTCTGAATAGCACGTTTCTCGGCGCGATTTCAGAGCGCAAGCCGACCCTCTGTACAAATCTGTTTGCGGTGCACTTCTGTAGGGCCCAAGCGTCTTACGATCGTTTCGAGACGATCGAGGAGAACATGTCCATATTGATGTTGCCCCCGGACACGACGCACACTACCTTTCCGCTTCCCGCTCCTCCGCTGAGTGCGCAAGCGACCGGGCATGCACCGGCCCCCTCGGCAATGATTCGATTCCGTTCAGCCAACAGGCACACCGCTTTCTCCACCTCGTCTAATCGGGCGACGATTGTTCCATGTAACAGCGTTTTCGCGCGTTCAAACATCTGCGGGAACACTGTCTTTCCTCCGATGCCGTCAATGAACGTCTGCTGACAACTGACGGTCTGTGGCGAGCCCGCTTCGAGTGATGGCGTCAGGGGAGCCGCGGTAGCCACTTCCGCCGCGTAAATTCTGGCGGTAGGGCGAAGCCTGCGCATTGCGGCTGCGATGCCACAGGCGAGACCACCGCCGCCCCACGGCACGACAATCGCATCCACGCTGGGGAGATCCTCACAAATTTCCAGACCGATAGTGCCGTTGCCGGCCATCACGTTTACATCATCGAACGCATGAACGAAGGTTCCACTAATTCCTGGATAGGCACGCCGCTCGAATGTTGTCCACCACTCGTCGAAAGACACTTGGAGGACGGTTGCCCCAAGCCTGCGAATGGCTTCGATCTTCGTTGTCGGCGCCGTGTTTGGCGCAATCACGGTACACGGGATGCCGAGAGCCCGCGCCTGCCAGGCGACGCCTTGAGCCATATTCCCAGCCGAAGCTGTTAAGACGCCGGCGCGCAGCTCTTCAGCCGGGATGTGGGCGATCGCATTCGCAGCGCCGCGAATTTTGAATGATCCGATCGGTTGGAGATTCTCGAGCTTCAGATAGATTTCAGCAGGCGCTTCGCTGAGATGGAGTCGCACCAAAGGCGTACGAATAGCTGATCTCCGGATCTCGGCTCGCGCTGATTCGATTTGTGCCAGAGAAGGGATCAGTTCCATGTGTGCCACAACGAGCATACAGTCGCGATGCCGCCAATTCACTCGGACGTGTAGTCGCCATTGCTGGAGACTGGCCATAAACGGGCTTGGGACCGTCGGGTGGTGTCCCTGGGTGGCAAGCCGACTTCCGTCGACTAATCACCAGCCGCTTCCACACGCGCCGGGAAATGTTCGGCGGGGGAGCTAATCATGCTGATCCGCCCCCCGATCGACTCGCTCGAGTTATCGCTCTATCACTTCGCCGGCAGCGCAACCGTGATGTTGCGGAATTTCAAACCGCCCGTGTGGTCGCCTTGTATGTAGAAAGGCCCGGGCTCGCCCTCGTCGGCGTCCAAAGCGCCGCCCGTGATCCCGTCAATCTTTTGATGGTCGATCGTGATCGTTCCGTCCCGCACCACCGTCACCGTCCGGCCCACCAGGGTAACGTCATAAGTCTCCCACTGTCCCGGCTTCCGCGGCAGTTGGACAGAGGGAGCGATGCGCCCGTAGATCGAACCCATCGCGCGATTCGGCGGATTTTCACCTACGCGTTCATATTCAAGCTGAAGCTCATAGCGCCCCCGCAGATAAAAGCCGCTGTTAGCGTTGTCCGGGCAATTCACTTCGAAGTGCAATTTGAAGTCGGTAAACTTTGGAGTTGTCTTCAAATTTGCGCCGTGCTGCAGGTTGACCAAGTCGCCGTTTTGCACCGTCCAGTGATTCTCGGCGACGTTTCCAATCGGCTGCCAGCCTTCGAGATCCTTTCCATCAAACAGTGCTTGAGGCGCGCGCCACGATTTCGGCTCTGGACGGTTTAGCGCCGGTTCCGGCTTCCCCGTTAGCTGAATCGTTTCGTCCCCCTGCGTCTGCGTGCCCACCAGTTTGCCGCCCTTCGCATCCAGTTTCCACACCATCGGCGGTTTGTTGCCTTCACCACCCGAAATCATCAGGGTCAAATGCGAACCATCGACCTTCGAATTCTCGATCTGGAACACGTGCCCGCCGGTCGGTTGGAACCAAACATCCAACTTCCCGCCTTTGTCCGATATCCCCAGCCAGTTCGCTCCAATACCGTTGCGGGTGGGCACATCAAAACCCCACGCCCCAACGAACGGGCCTGATTGGCCGTAACAGGCGAACGGCAGCAAACCGCAACCGAGCGTCAGGAAAATAAATCTGTTCATCACCGGCAGTCTATCGAAGCTCCACAATGGGCCGTTCGAAACTTAATCAAGCCCGAAGACAATGTATTCGCCATCGATCGGCGCGGTCGAGGCTGGGTGACCGGCCACAGCATGGGTCCGTGTGTCGGATCGCGCCGCTGCGCAAACGGCAATGTATTCGCGACCGTTCATTTCGTAGACCGCGGGCATTCCCTCCATCCCCGCGCTGAGTTCGTATTCCCAGAGTTCCTTCCCATCACGCGTGTCGAGCGCGCGCAATTTTCGGTCGCGCGTTCCCGCAAATAAGAGTCCGCCTGCCGTGACAACCGGCCCCACCTTCGGGAACTGACTTCCTGTATTGTGAATACCCTCAGCCGCCAATTCAGGAACTTCGCCGAGCGGTTCCTGCCACTCAATCGTTCCCGTGTTCAGGTCGTATGCGGTAAGCGTCGTCCACGGTGGCGAAATCGCGGGAAGACCGCTACTCAAGAACATAAACCCGAACGGAGTCTTGTAGTGCAGCTTGCTCGGATCCCCGAGCGGACGCCCGTTTGCCCCAATGGAGCCCGCCGCGTGTTCAGCGCTGGTCGCTGCATCCGGGTGCTGCAGATACGACACGACATCGCTCAGTTCGCCTTCGCTCAGTCGGGGAAGGGCGGGCATCTGTCCCTTTCCATGCCGCACTGTGCTCTTGATCTGATCCACCGTCAGCTCGCCGTTGATGCCCACCAACGAAGGTGTTGCCGGCGGATGCCCCTTCCGATCCGCGCCGTGGCATAGCTGGCAGTTCGCGGCGAAGATCTCGCGCCCTTTGGTTTGCGGTGAACTCCCAGCCTGCAACTGCGCAGGTTCACTCAGTTCCAGCTTCAGCATCGCCGGCAGATCTTTGGAGACGACGTACAGTTTCCCCGCGTGCGGGTCAACCGCTGCGCCACCGAAATTTGCGCCCCCGTTATTCCCCGGCATTTCGATCGTGTCGCGAGTGCCTGGAGGCGTGAACATTCCTTCGTTTCGCGCATTCTGTATCGCTGTGAGCAACTGTGCGCGTTCGTTGGGATCTGGAATATAAGGATTCAGGTCTTTGGCCGCGAAGGCTTGCCGTGCGAACGGTGGTGGTTTCAGCGGGATCGGCTGTGTCGGAGACGTCACCTCACCGGGCATATCGGATT
>JAFAUR010000592.1 GCA_019243205.1 Acidobacteriaceae bacterium
CGCGAGGGACGGCGTTATTGATCACCACATACAAGGAAACAATCTATACGGTGTCTATGCCAGCCTGGACAAGCTGATTCCCCACTCCACGCTTGAGCCATACGTGCTTTGGCGCGTCGCGCCCGCCGGCCTGCGCCTCCCGGAGAAGGGTAACCAATTAGGTGCTTTAAACGAAGTCACTGGCGGGATCCACTTTGCCGAAACTGCTGGCCCGTTTGACTACGACCTGGAGATGAATCTGCAGACGGGCTCCCTCGGGCCCAAGTCGATTGACGCATGGGCCGGCGATTGGAATGCCGGCTACGTCATCCAGAAAACTGCATTCAAACCGGGCCTCTTTGTGGAGTACAACTACGCCTCCGGGAACAAGAATCCCGCTGGTTCAAGTTGGGGTACACACGACCAGATTTATCCGTCTGCCCACGACAAGATGGATTTCGCGGATCAGTTCGGCTGGCGCAACATTCGAGATCTCCGCGTGGGCATTCAGGAAAAAATCAGCCGTAAGTGGACGCTTAATCAGGTGGTCGATAACGTCTGGCTCGCCACGAAGTACGATGCTATGTACAATAACTCCGGCGCAATTGCGGTAGCTGCGTATCCGAATGTGACGAGCACGCATGTCGCAACCGAGCTTGAACTGATCGCCGAGTGCAAACATAACAAGCACCTCTCCTATGGATTCGGCTGGGCTCACCTGTTTCCGGGAACCTTTCTGAACGAATCAACTCCTGGCCGAAATTACAATTATCCGTTCGCTTACTCAACTTACGTTTTCTAGCTGTCTCGGCGAGGACACACGACTGATTGGATTCGGGTGCTCGGACGCCTCGACCCGAAAAGACCACCAGAAGCCTTCATCAGCCTCGGCATCGGAACTTGATTACAATTCGTCCACCCCGGACAAATTCCTTAAACTCTGGAATAAGGCAGATCCGCGCATTCCGAGTTATTTCGAATTATGAGAAGGTTCATCATTACTGGTGCGCCCGGTGCAGGGAAGACAGCGATCATCCGTAGATTGGAACTCGACGGCTTCAGCGTAGTCGAAGAAGCAGCCACCGACGTTATCTTTGCTGCTCAGGTCACAGGAACTCTTCAACCCTGGACGCATCCGTCGTTCATCGACGCAATCGCTCATCTGCAAAAGGACCGTCAGATTCGAGCCGGTTTTCAACAGGACGAAGTTCAATTCCACGACCGTTGCGTTATCTGTACCGCCGCTTTGGCCGTCTATCTCGGGTATGCCTTCTCGCCGTTTGTTGAGAGCGAACTGGAGCGCGTCAAGAAAGAAGCGGTCTTTCAGAGGCGCGTTTTCTTTATCCGGAATCTCGGCTTCGTCACGCCAACGGAAGCGAGGCGTATCAGCTTCGAGGAAACCCTGCGTTTTGAAAAAATCCACGAAGAGACCTACCGGAACTTTGGCTTCGAACTGATCTCAGTCGAGCCGGCAAGTGTTGCCGAACGGGTCGCGGCGATCAAAGCCGCAATCCGTTCGTCGTTATCCTTGAACCATGAAGGGTTATCGCTACCGGATAACAGCTGAACCTCTCGCGGACGCGAAAGGGGAGCCGATACCGCAGGCTCCCCTCGTCTTCGAAGCGGTGAATCATGACGAATTGCTTGGCTTGGCACAGCGTGTACGCGAGCGGGGTGAGTTCGACGAAAACACGGCAGCCTCCCTGCTGATCGGTTTGAAATTGTTTTCCGAAGTAATGCTGCAGAACCGTCAGAAGCCGCTTTTCGCGCCTCTGTTACCGCATTTTCGTGAATTCATGCAGCGTTTCAAGAATCCAGCAGCCCAATCTGGTGCGCAGTAGCACCCTGGATTGAAGGGACGACGGGCAGGACTTCCAATTGCCTGCCCATTATTGCGTCACGGATGTGACGAGGAGTTCGGTGTGTTGCCCTCGCAACTCACGTGCGTGTTCCAATCCACAAATGCGCCATTCGAGTTGTCACGCCAGGCCCACACGTGCAACTCGAAGAATGCAGGTATCGCAAACTGATTCGGAGCGTCCACGAACTGAAACGGTTGTCCTTCGAGCATTGGCGGCGTGTTGTTATTCGCTGCCAGCCAGGTAGCCGCGTCGCGTAGCTTCGCGAACAATCCCTACCAGCTTGGCAGGGGCGGGATGATTATGACCTTCGTGCTCGCCTTCGGCCTGCGCGGGCTCGGACGCGCTTGCCACTATCGCAACGCTCGCTAATAACGTCAAGCAAAATATTAGACTGTCTCTCTGCAAGATACTTCTAACTGAAACTTTCATCGGTTTTGCCTCCCACTTCGCCCTGCGAAATTCACAGCAAGTTTTAAACGAGAAATTCGCCGAAGCTGCGTGGTGCTCACAACGAATCAGGGAAGCACACCCCGCACGAGCTCAAAAGAATTTAGAAATCCTTGACACGTTTCGGCCGATTTTCTTGCTTGTGTGTTTAGGAGCGACCTTTTTATGCGAACACTCTCTAGAATCGGCCACCTCGCCTGGCAAGGCAGTCCAAGCAGGATTGGAGATCTTGGTCCTCATACGTGGGGGTATGCCATGCGAAAACCATCACGAACCTTTTCAGGTTTCATAACGGTTGCATTCACCTGCGCCACGCTATCGGTCAACGCTCAACAAACAGATACTTCGGCATGGATCAACGCTCCAGAGATCAGCAATCCCGATATCGCGGGCATTCTAGCCACAGCACGAAGCCAACTTCCCAGTGAGCTCGATTCAGGCAGCGTTCAAACGTATCTTGATGGGATCGTCGCTTACATATACGGTTATTCTCTTCTTGCAATCGCGATGACCGAACGCGTATCCACGAACGTCTCCACTGCCGGTCAAGTCTACGGAAGAGCGCCCCTTAACCAGCTGTTTAAGGCGTCAGCTTTACCGGTGGGGTCGGCGTTCAAAGACGTGGTCCTGCCGAGTACCACCACAATGTACGTGCCTGGGTTCCTGAACCTGCAGAAAGAACCTATCATCTTGCATCTTCCAGAGATCAGCAGCGACCGGTTCTTCATCGTGCAACTGCTGGACGGCTGGACCAACGTGAGCCGCAGATCGCCCAGCTCGCGACTGAGCAGCAGCGCCCCGGGTGACTACGCGCTGGTCGGCCCCGGTTGGAGCGGGAAGTTGCCGAACGGGCTGACCGAAAGCATTCGTTTCGACACCAATACGGTGTGGCAGATCATGCGGGTCTACACCACCGGTACCCAGGACGATCAAAACTTCGTATACGAACAGATTATTAAGAACGTCACGCTCACACCGTTCAGCGCTTACGGAAAGCCCTATACTCCGCCCGACAACTTGCCCGTGAATCCGTCCATCGATGTCGTCACCCAGCCGATCCAGCAACTCGACAGCATGGATGCATGCGCCTTCTTTGGAACCATGTCGGCGATGATGATGAGCAACCCTCCGCGAACGATCGACGCCGGGCTGGTGCCGATCTTAGTGAGACTCGGCCTCATCGGTTCGCCGAGTGCGACAGACACCGCGCCGACTCAGTTTTCGTGTTCCAACTTGACCGGAACGCAAGGACAAGCCGACAGAACAGCCTTGCAGTTGGCCGTAGCCACCGGGAAGCGGCTCTTGGCGGCAACCCCGCCGCCGTCTCTGACCCCGACGAACTGGTCGTTGTCGCTGAATGTCGGCGATTATGGGATCCGATATCTGTTGAGAGCGCTTGTGGCCAAGAACGCCCTCGGGGCGAACCGTGCCCAGGACGCAGTCTATGGGTATGGCACTCACGACAGTGCCGGAACCTCAGATAGCAATCGCCTGAATTCCACCAGTAATTACGTGATGCATTTCAACGCGCCAACCAGCAAGAAAGCGCCTTTGGAGCTTCCTCCTATCGACGGTAACGGCTTCTGGTCTATCACGCTTTATAACGCGGACGGGACGTTGGTTGACAACAAGGTCGCGACCTATCACGCCCTCAGCACGAAGGAAGTGGAAGGTCACACCGCCTGTCTGAATGACGATGGCTCGCTCGACATCTGCGTGCAGGCAATGCCGCCGTCCGACCCGAAGCAACTCTGCAATTGGCTGGAGGCGCCGCAGCCCACAACCGACAATAACAACGGTCAATTTATCTTGTTCATGCGGATGTATTGGCCCGACCCGGCAATCACGAACGGCAGTTGGTATCCACCGGCCATTCAGAAAACGAATTGAACAAGCTGCCGCAGCCGTTTTCTATCCGATCAAAGCGATTCCCGGCTCTTGATCGTGCGTCGTGTGTCGTGTTAACTGTCGCCAATGTCAACGGGTGCCGTTCCCGCCGCTTCCTCAGGCGCGGCGGGTGCGACCGGCGCTGCCCTGAATAGAGTGACGCTTGTGGCGTTCGCTGTCGCCTTCGTCCTTGGACGTCTAAACTGTCTGCATGCACAAAATGCCTGCACCCGGAGAATTCGCACCGGATTTTGAGTTGTCCGATTCCACAGGAGCGCAGCGTCGCCTATCCGAGTTAGTGGAAGGTGCATTAGTCCTGCTCTTCTACCGCGGCGATTGGTGACCGTTCTGTCTCCGCCAGTTGGCGGACTACCGCGATCATTACAACGAAGTCTGCGCAGCGGGCGCCAAGCTCATAGCCGCGTCCGTCGATCCGCCCAATAGATCGGAGGCGTTGCGGCAACGACTGTCTTTGCCGTTTCCCATCTTGTGCGATACCGGGCGGCGCCTGGTGCAGGAGTGGGGCATCTACAATCCGCGCGAGAAGGGGGGCATCGCCAAACCTGCTGTGTTTGTTATCGGTCCAGATCGTAGAGTGCGCTTCGCGTCCGTCGACACCGTGTCGACCCGCGTCCCGGCTTCGGAGATCATCCGAGTGCTGAAGAGCACTGCGGAAACACGGGATGCGCAACGTAAACGTTACATTCCAAAATTTGCGGACTGGCTTCGCGCCTTGGGCAACGCTCTTCAAC
>JAFAUR010000991.1 GCA_019243205.1 Acidobacteriaceae bacterium
TGGTGTTTTCGCGCGTCTTCCTGCTGAGCCGCAATCGCTTCCTGCGCCTTCCGAGAACTTTCGTGGCGAGAGTAGAAGGTGTAGGCAACGTACAAAGCCGCAAGAATCACGGCCACAGTCGTGTACGGAAGAATGGTCTCAAGCGCACTCTTCCTGTGTCTCACGGTTCCTTCGCGATCTGGCGCTGCGTGCGGGCTATCGAGTAGCGACATGACCTTCGTTAGACTTGCCTGCCCGTTTAGCGTTCCACGCTGAGTTCGATAAACGAGGGATGGTCAGCCGAGCGGTAGATTCGCTCCGTCGCTTTCACGAAATCAGAAGCCTTGGCATACGGGATGTTCGTAAACGTCTGCGGATTTCGATCAACCAGCGGAAACCAGGAACTTTGGATTTGCACCATGATCCGATGCCCGCGGAGAAAGCAGTGATTGACATCCGGCATGGAGTAACGAATGAGGCTGATTTCGCCGGGCACGAGCCGTTCGGGATGCTCGAAGCTGTTGCGAAACTTTGCGCGAAAAGGCTCGCCGCGAACGAGTTGCTCGTATCCTGCGAGGCCGAGGTCGGCATCTGGCGGGTAAACATCGATGAGTTTGACCACGAAGTCGGAATCGGTTCCCGTGCTCGAAATGGCGAGACACGGCGAAACAGGACCGGAAACGGTGACTTCTTCCGTAAGTGGCGGGGTCTGGTAGATCAGCACATCTCGTCTGTGCATTACAAAGCGCTGGTCCGCATCCATGTACGTCGGTTCCGGTTCGAGTGTCGGTCTGTCAAAAAACGGAACCGGATGTTGCGGGTCGCTGACGTATTCATCGAATCCGGTGGACGCCCCAGGTGGTTCCCAACTCAGGCTCTTCGCTGCTTCGAGATACAAGCGTTTCTTCGTCGCGTGCGCAGGAGGCCATGAGGATTCCCTTTGCCAAGAGTTCCGGCCTGTTTGAAAGACATAAGCTGCCGGCAGATTCGGATCAGGGGCGCCCTTCAGATAATGCAAGAAAAAAGGTAACTCAATCTGATCCTGATAGTACTGCGAAGTATTCGACCCGAAGTCGATATCGCCGAGTTTGTCGCCCTTTGATCTGGCCCAACCACCGTGGGTCCACGGTCCCATCACGAGTTGAACACTGGTTTCGGGCGATTGGGTTCGAATGGCCGCGTAACTTTTCAGCGTCCCGGCGAGGTCTTCCGCATCGAACCAGCCGCCCACAATCAGTACCGCCGGGCGGATGTTTCTCAGATGCCGGGAGATGTTTCGGGCTTTCCAAAACGCGTCGTAATCAGTATGATCCACCACTTCGGTCCAGTACGGATTGCCGCGGTGAAAGTAGCGGTCATTTGCGTTTTTGACAGAGCCCATCTGCAGAAAGAAGCGATATCCGTCCTCCGTGCCGTACGGGAACGGCTTTTCGGGATCCGGCAAAACGGGATTGTTCTGCCGGTTGAACAGCGAGTAAAACTCGAAATTCGCGAGCAGGAAGAAAGCGCCGTTATGGTACGCATCGTCCCCCATGTACAAATCAGTAACCGGAGCCTGGGGAGAAGCCGCGACCACTGCCGGATGGGAAGAAATCATTCCGGCCTCGGCGTAAAAACCTGGATAGGAGATACCGATCAGTCCGACTTTTCCGTTGTTATTCGGAAGGTTCTTGATCAACCAGTCAACTGAGTCGTAGCAATCCGTGCTTTCGTCGGTACCGTTGGGCTTATCCTTCTCGGGCCGCATTTCTTCCCACGTACCCTCAGACATGTAGCGTCCGCGTACATCCTGGAACACAAAAATGAAGCCGTCCGCTGCAAATGCCGGTGAGGGGCCGAGCGACTTTGAATATTCATCTGGCCCGTAGGGGCGCACGCCGTAGGGAGTGCGCGTAAACAGGATCGGGTAGCTGACAGAGTGATCCCGGGGAGAGTAAACGGTCGTGAAAAGCCGCACCCCGTCCCGCATCGGAATCCGGTACTCATGCTTCTCGTAATTGACGCGAACGTCGTGCTGAGCCTGACCGGGGAGCAGGACGACACTAAACAAAACCGGCAACATGTGCTTCTTCTTTCGTATCACTAAGCTCTGACGCTATACTGGCAAAGAAACGGCGAAGCCAAATCACCGACATGCTAGACACCGAGGGTCAACTCGCCCGATTGAAGCAGCGCGTGGCCGCCATTAATCGGAAATTTGCAGAGAACAAACGCCCGCCTGCCCCGGTTTTCTATACAGAGGAGAAGCCGGCGCGCTGGTTCATCGAGGAATGGGCCGAGGGCCAAGTCATCGCAGGCGAGTTCGGCGAGCACTTCGAAAGCGAGCGACTGTTTCCGGGTCACCGGCCGCACGGATCGGCGGACGTCGGAGCACTCGCTGAGATGTCGCATGACCTGCTCGACGTGTTAAGCGAAGGCCAGATTACAAGTTGCCCGCCTGATCGCTGGGCCTTCCTCGATACCGAGACGACGGGGCTCGCCGGCGGCTCCGGGACGTATGCATTCCTCATCGGAGTCGGCCGGATCACAAATGAAGGATTCCGAGTCCGGCAGTTCTTTATGCGGGAATACGCCGAAGAGCGGAGCGTGCTCTCAGCTGTGAAAGCGCACCTGGAGGAATTCGACGTACTCGTTACGTACAACGGGCGTAGCTACGACCAACCCCTGCTCGAAACGCGGTACCGCATGACACGGCTGAAACCGCCGTTTGCTCGTCTGACCCACCTCGATGTCCTTTACGGTGCTCGCAGGCTCTGGAAGTTGCGGCTGGACGGATGCCGCCTGATGCAGCTGGAAAACCAGATTCTGGGTGTCTGCCGGGAGGGCGACTTGCCCGGCGAGATGATTCCGTACGTCTACTTCGAATACCTGCGCTCGCGCGAGGCACAGCGGCTGGTACCGATTTTTCACCACAACGCCATCGATATTTTGACGTTGGCCTGTTTAACCGCGATTGTGCCGGCGGCCTTTCGCGATACCGGCCGGGACTCGCTCGAACGCCTGGGCCTGAGGCGCGGCGAGGAATTTCTGGGTATCGCACGCTGGCTGATTGCAGCCGGCGAAGAAGAGAAGGGTCTCGAATTGCTGAAGCGTGCCATTGAAAGTGGGCTTCCCGACTGCCACTTGTTCTCTGTCCTCTGG
>JAFAUR010001115.1 GCA_019243205.1 Acidobacteriaceae bacterium
CATTCCGCGTTCTTCGCATTCCGGCACATCGTACTTCAGCTGCAACGCCACCGGATCACCGCAGCGGTTACAGAAGGTAACGATGTTTTTGTTGAATGTACCGCAGCGATGACAGAGAACATCTCCGGCATGGAAGGGATCGGTACGAATTTCAGCGCCGCAATTGGGGTTGCGGCAAATCGTGCGAAGGTGATGAAGCCCTTTCAGGTTTCCGCACTTGCACTCCCAGTTGCCGATCGAATAATCGACAAACTCGAGCTGACTGAGACCGCGGAAATCGAAAATGGGGAAGACGGAGCTGAAGACACTCTGCAGACCGGCGTCCTCACGCTCCTTGGGAAGCAGGTCCATCTGCAGGAAACGCTCGTAGGAGCGCTTCTGCACCTCGATCAGGTTGGGAATGGGTATCGAAGTTTTAATCTTCGAAAAATCAACTCTCTCGCGGAGAGTTCCGTTTGACACGTTGGGCATCTACGCTAGTCCTTTAGGAAACCACTGACACAATTGACGACATTCAACAATCGCTACAGATGGCTGGGCCGCAACTATCAAGCGGCGACAGCCAGAGCCGGTGAACCGAGGGTCGGCAAATCAGGCGATTTACCGGCAAGTACTTGCGGAATGGCTTGACCACCACCCGCGCGACCGGAAAAATGGATGAGAAAAAGCAAGAAAGATAAGAACGTAATTACTGACCGCAGAAACAGCTCTATGTGTGCGTGGACTGTACGATAGGGGATACAGAAAAGAGATCTGAGTCTGGGCATGCAAAAGCTCCGCCGACCTTATAGGGTCCGCGGATAACAACTCTTAGATGACAGAACTGACAATTTTGATGCTGACCGTCCCGGGCCTGACGTCTACCTAAGAATACCACAAGGGAAGGCCAGCCGACCCAAAACGGGGCAGCTGGCCAAAAAACTTCCGAAAAAGAACGAAATTTAGCTTACCTGACGTCCTACTTAACCTCAACGGTTGCGCCGGCGTCAGTAAACTTCTTGCGGATCGCTTCCGCTTCGTCCTTGTTCACGCCTTCCTTGATCGGCTTCGGAGCGCCATCGACCAGGTCCTTGGCTTCTTTCAGGCCGAGGCTCGTCACTTCACGTACGGCCTTGATAACGTTGATCTTATTTGCGCCGGCCGCAGTCAGGATCACATTAAACTCGGTCTTTTCTTCCGCCGGAGCCGCCGCTGCCGCCCCGCCGCCGCCCGCCGCCGGAGCCGCCACCGCCACCGAAGCGGCAGCCGCCGACACCCCGAGCTTCTCTTCGAGCAGCTTCACTAGCTGAGAAGCCTCAAGCAGGGTCAGGCCCTGAATCTGATCTGCAATCGCATTGATATCCGCCATTTTTCTTCTTCCTACTCCCTAAATAATTCGATTGATTGGTCCCGGTCTGCAGCGGATATCCCGCCCACTACTCGGTTTCCTGTACTACTGAAACTTGTTTTCCTTTGCCGCCTGGTCGAGAACCACGGCCAGGTTGCGCCCGACGCCGTTGATTGAAGTGACCAGCCGCGTAGCTGTCGCATTCACCAGGTACAACAGCTTGGCGTAGATCTCTTCCTTCGGAGGCATCGCCGCCAGATCATTGATCGCCTTAATGTCAATGACCCGGCCTTCCACCATCCCGGCTTTGAAGGTGAAAACCGGATTCTCTCTCGAATACTTGGTCAGCGCCTTGGCTAGCGCCACCGGATCCTTCGCCGTGTAAGCGAGCGACGTCATGCCCTTCAGGTCTCCCAGCAGGTCCTTCGCAGGAGTGTCCTCCGATGCCTTCGCCGCAATGTTGTTCTTTACGACTCTGTAATTCCCGCCCGCGTCGCGAATGGTCTTGCGCAGCTGGAAATCCTGACTGACGGTCATCTTCTCGTAGCTCGTGACGAAGATGTTCTTGTTTTCCTCAATGGTCTTCTTGAGGTCTTCGAAATCTTTGTTCTTCTCGTTCTTGTCTTTCATGACCGATTCCCTTCCGCGCCTAGGCCGTCTTCAAATTGAAAGCCGCGACGTCCAGCTGAACGCCGGGGCCCATGGTCGAGCAGAGAGTCGCCGATTTGACATACTTGCCCTTGGCCGCGGACGGTTTCGCCCTGATCACCGCCTGAATCAGGCTGTTCGTGTTCTCGAGCAGCTTGTCGCTCGCAAAACTCACTTTGCCGACGGGCGCGTGAATCACTCCGGTCTTGTCCACGCGAAATTCCACCTTACCGGCCTTGATTTCATTCACAGCCGTGCGAACGTCGGTCGTGACCGTACCGGTCTTCGGATTCGGCATCAGACCGCGCGGACCGAGTATTTTTCCGAGACGACCGACCGAGCGCATCATGTCCGGAGTGGCAATCACGGCATCGTAATCGATCCAGTTCTCGTTTTGAATGCGAGTGACAGCGTCTTCGCCGCCCACGAAATCGGCGCCGGCGTCCTCTGCCTCGCGAAGCTTGTCTCCCGACGCAATCACCAGGACGCGCTTCGATTTTCCGAGGCCATTCGGTAGGACAACCGTGCCGCGCACCATCTGGTCGGCGTGTTTCGGATCCACGCCCAGGCGCATATGCACCTCGACGGTCTCATCGAACTTCGTAAACTTGATCTTTTGAACGAGAGTGACTGCCTCGGCCAGCTGATAGGGCTTTGCCTCCACCTGCTTGGCCGCGGCCTCGTACTTCTTGCCGGGCTTATGACTCATAATTAGACTGGTACGAACGGCTCAGACCGGCTGAAGACAGTCTTTGCCTCCCAAAGTGTTTTGGAACCTTGAATCAGAATAACAAAGCGCGATTCGGTTCGCAAGAAGAAACGAGAGTCAGCTAAACGGCGGAAGCCGCGGCACGGCACTCCGCTTCATACTCGGCCCACTTCTCTCTGGCAAAACGAATCAACCCGGAATCGAGCTTCCGCCAGACTGCGCGCTCCAGAGCCGCCGCCCAATAGTTCGCTGCATCTTCGTAGCGCCCTTCGCACATAGCCATCGCCGCTTTGACCGCATCCAGAGAATCGGGTCTTCGGAGCCTGCATGCCCGCAAACGCCAGGTGCGCGCCGCCCTTGGCCGCTTCCGAATCATCGCGCTTGCGGATGCTGCTTCGAGGAAGAGCACATGCCGAAACGGCCGCCCGGCGGCGGCCGATCGCGACAACGCCTTTTCCATCTCCGTCAATGCGGCCGCCTGATCTCCCTGGTCCAGATGCCGGTAAAAAGCGAACAGCCGGCAGTGCGGATATTCAGGAGCTTCGGGGCCAACCGAAACAGCTACATCGAACAGCTGCGCGTCCCAATCGCGTGGCCGGATGCCATTCGTCTCCTCTGTTTGGATTTCAAGAAGCGCAATCCACGCTCGGGCACGCTCGGGATGCCGGAAAAGCAGCCAAAGCCGCGCGCCATCCGATTTCGTCAGACCTGACGAAAACGGCACGATACAGCAAACCAGGATGAATAAGGCAACCCAGAACAACGATCCGAGGACATTCCACGGGCCGTTGCCGAACCACAGCCAAGCCAACGCGCAAACAAGCAGAAGGGACAAACTTGCGGACGGTCCTCCCGCTACCATCCAGCCGAATGGGCTGACGCCGGCAACAGCAACGGTCGTAAGCGGCTTGTAAAAGCCGCACATCCAGGTGCGCCGATCAAACCGGAACATCCAGTGATTCCCGGATCTCCCGAAGACGAATCCGCCAATCGCCAAAGCTCCCGTACGGAATCCAGCCAGCTTGCCTGCGGCTACATGGCCGAGCTCATGAGTAGCAATGGCCACATAAAGGGCAGGAATCAGGAGAAGACCATTAAATGCCGGCCAATGCCAGTCGGGCAGCTTGCCTTGATCTTCGAGGATCAGCACGCAGGTAATCAAGGCTCCGAGAATAAACCCGACGGTACCGGGCAGCCACGGCCACCGCGGTCCCGGCGGATCCATCTCCAGGTCGAGAATCGGGGTCTCGGACACTCGGAACAGGTTACCAGCAAAAAAGCGTCTGTGCCTATTGCCCAACAGGTTATAGAATCACAACCCGAGCCGCTTCCGCGCTTGGTCCGTTTCCTCTTTCGTGATCAGCTTCAGATGCACCGACACGTGCTCTTTTTCCCGAAGCTCAACTTCAGTGCCTTGCTCCTTTAAGGCATTGACGAACTCCGGCTTCGTCCATAGATCGGACTTGCCCTCTTCAGCCGCAAAGACAACGTATTTCCCTGGCGGCATATCTGGTGCAGAGAAGTGGGAATACTGATCCAGATCCGGATAGCGACGTCGTTGCCCAAAAAACGCCGGTGTATCCTGCGGGACAACCACTATCCTGACGGCCGCTTTGGCTTGACCCTCGGGCAGGCCAACATCGCCACTGAGATCAGCCCCGTTTCGGCTGAAGGTCATTACAACGTCCATGCTGGCCGCTTCAGCCACTTCGACCGACTCCGGATTCTGTGGCGTATCTCCCGACCGTACCGATTTCAAATAGGAATGAGCGGCATTGTTGAACCAAAGCTTATACTTGCCCGGCGTTACGCCTCTCAACGTATATGTCCCGTTCCGCGGCTGGTAGTCGACTGCGTATTGCTCACTACTATCGCCGTCCTCTGCCGACAACAAAGACACGGAGCCAGTTGTCAGCGGCTTGTCTTCTTCGCCCTCGATGACGACTCGAATACGAATCTCTGCTGGTTTGTAGGGCGCAATCGTTACACCCACCAAGTCTTGGTCGGCAACGTTCACCTCCGCTTTACCAACAATGTCCGCGCCACTGGCGCCTTTCCAAAGCACGAGACGATGCTTTCCCGGAGGCAGTTGGTTGAAACTGAAATCGCCGTTGGGCAGGATCGTGCCCCGCTCGGAGGTCCAGCCCGCCCCGTTTACAGCGGTTGCGCTCAAGGTATATTGCGACGACGGACCGCTTGCCCCGGCGATCTTTCCTTTTAGGCCGAATGTCAAACCGCGTTGAATGCGAATGTCTATACCCGACTGTTCCTGTCCAGCCTCTACCGTTATTGCTTGGGCGTCTGCAAGCGAAAGCGCCGCCGGAAAGAATGTCGCCAGGTCGCGTAATTTCGTGATCTTGCCGGAACCGTCGACAGGTAGTCCGGGAACCGCATATCCCCACGGCCCGGCTTCCGCACTGACGTAGTATGTGCCCGCGGACAGCCCATCCAACTCGTATTCGCCTGCGCGATTCGTTCCGGAGCTGTAGCTCCTGTGTGTTTTGCCTGCCCGTCGACCCCAGAGTACGACGGTGCCCTCAGGAACAGGATCACCATCCGGGTCGAGAACTCGCCCGCTGATGCTTGCGCCCGGGGACAGCAGCAAAGTCAGATCCCGCGTGTGGTCTCCGGCGTCGACCTTCAAAATAGACCCGTTGTTCCGTGGTTCCGAGGCGCCATAGGCACCGTCCAGAAATCCGGCTTTTCCCGCGTTGAGTCTGTACCGCCCTGGCTTCACGTCCGCGAAACGAAACTCACCCGAGTCATCCGTGGTGGCGATCCATGACGTCTCGGCATTTGCGTCCGCCGAGTCCAGCGACACGTGCGCTTTTCGCAGCGGCTCTTTGCTGATCCCGTGAACGACCTTGCCTTCCACGATTGCGAGCCGCGGTTCCGAGTCGTCCGCTTGGGCAATCGCGCCTGCACGAAGAAGCACGCCGAAGCAGCAAGCGAGCGCCAGCACCATGGCGCAATCCTATCGCGCTTTCTGCTTATCGAATCGGCGAAAACGCAAGCGGTCGAAGAATCACGTTACTGATGTTCTCGACAATCTCCGGGTCGGACAGCCCCGGTTGACTCTTGAGCTTCTGCCACCCCGGATCACTTCCGAACTCGCGCCACAAGCGATCACGCGCGTCCAGATTGTCATAAGACAGCATGTACATCAGGTTCGGCTGCCGCGGACCGACCAGCGTCTCGCCAAAAAACACCGGCCGCATCCGCAACCGCTCGAAGATCTGCATCTCGCCGTTATTAAACATGCCCACTTTCCGCGTGAGCGTAGTGAACGATTGCGATTCGTACGTCCTCAACTCGAAGATGCGACCGTGGCCCGATGCAGCCTCGACGGCCGGCTGCGGCATCTTGTCGAAGCAGCGCAGCAAACTGCTTTCGAGTCGCACAAACGGCACACCGGGGCCCGCTGCGAGCTTGGTCGCCTGCTCCTCAAATTTTGCATCGGAACGCAAGGCGTTCAGGGCATCACCGAAGGCGGCGACCGATTTGAACTGCGAGATTGTCACGTAATACGGCCCGTCCTGGCTGATTACGTTCCCAAAGGCCCCCACCAGTTTCCCGCCTGCTCGGTTGAGCGCCGGACTCAATCCCTGCTCTAGAAATTCCGAAACTCGCTCCGGTTGCTTCTCGGCGCTGTTATGCAGCCGCCAGACTTTCACTTCGAGATATGCTACCGTCGAATCCATTTCCGCCGCCCTCCCGCTCGCGAGAGCCGAAGCGCCCAGCGCGGCGAGCATCTTTCTGCGTTCCATAGTCCGACTGTAAACCAGGGGTCAAAAACCCAAGCGAATACCGGCCACAGCCCACCGTCGCGGAGTATAGAATCCATCCTCGAAATAGTTTTGATCGAGCGTGTTGGAAACGCGGAAATAATAGCGAGCCGAAAAGCGCTCCGATAAATTGTGCGTGAAACCGCCTGAAATGCCAAGCTGCCGCGGGCCGTCGAAACGGTACGCCTGCGGCTCGAAACCAAAGTAGGCGTAGAGCGGATACAGATAACTGCACCCAGCTTGGAAATCCAGCGCTAGGTCGACATGTTTGCCGACCTGCTGCGTAGCCACAATCGTCACCGTCTGCGGCAGTATGCGCGGCGTCTGCAGCGGCGACACAGCCGTGCCGGTGTAATACTGCGATACTTCGTCCTTGGCATTCGTGTACGTGTACGAAGCGAATACCGAAGTGCTTCGCGCGGGGTGAACTTCTCCG
>JAFAUR010001136.1 GCA_019243205.1 Acidobacteriaceae bacterium
GAGCGAGAGCGTGTCCTTTACATCGATGAAATGTGCCAGGCCGAAGAAGACGAGCGAGACGCCATACACAAGGCGTGCGATGCGGAGACCGCCGTTGCCGCTGATGAAGCCCAGGTGCTTGCGGTCCCAAGCAGCAGCAAACCAGACATACAGTACCCAGGCTGCAGCTAACATCACCGCGAGCGGAAACGCAGACCAGCAGGCGTCGAAAAGCGGCGCACGAAGAAAGTTAGGCAACCGGAGAAGCAGTAACCAGAGAAAAAGAGCGGCGAGTAGCAAGCGAGCCGCGATGGCTGCTGTTCGCTGAATGAGCAGGCCTATGCCAGAGGCGAGGGAAAGAGCTGGACCGATATAAACGAGTAGGCGATGCGCAGGGGCGGTCACCGGAATGGGAGTCCAGATGGGCACGAAACCGGGATAGAGCACGCCCACGACTCCGAGACCGAGCATCGTGGTCGCGAGAAATACATGCCCTATACTGGCGATGCGCATCAGAATCTCTCTCCCCAGATTCTTCAATTATGCAGCGCGAAGAAGCGCCTCAACGCGACGGTAATAGGGGCCAATGAAGTTCCCCGCCGACCGGCATACAGCTGAATCACTGGAAAGTCGTCGGCCCTTCGAAGGCCGGAACGCCGTAGCAGCGTAAACGCGCAAGCATTTATCTACGCGTATGACCTCAGAATGCGGGCATGCGCAAGAACAAACGTAAGCGAACGCCGAAAACCGTTCTCAAACTGCCCGATCTAGAGCAATCCAAGTCAGCCGTCCTGAACAGCCTTCCGTCCGTGAGTTCCCGACGATCTTACGATCACGCAATTCGCGAATTCATCGATTGGTATTGTTCGGAACCGCGCTTTGTTCAATAAGACTGTTGTCACGCGATATCGCATCTATTTAGAGCAAGCGCATTATGCTTCTTCAACAATCAACCTTCCCCTGGCAGCGGTGAGACGACTCGCCTACGAGGCGGCTGATGCCGGTCTTTGAGTCCAGATTTGGCCGCCGGAATTCGTCGCGTAAAAGGAGCCAAGAAACACGGCGTCAGGATCGGTAATTGGCTCACAGCGGAGCAAAGCAAGTCCTTGCTTGCCGCATTCAGATCCGGAAAACTCAGAGACACACACGAGATTACGCCATAGTCGCCGTACTTCTTGGATGCGGTTTGCGTCGTGCCGAACTTGCGGCAGTAACCGTGCAGGATGCCAACAGCGAGAAGAGCATTGGGTTTTTGCAGACCTCATCGGCAAAGGCGGTCACATTCGCACGGTGCCCATTCCAGATTGGGTAGGAAACGCCCTTCAAGATTGGACATCACAGGCAGCGATCACAACTGGGCCGATCTTTCGAGCCATTAACAAAGCCGGTCGGATTCCGCCGCACGGCTTTACTCCTAAAGTAATTTGGGAGGTTGTGAAGCCGCATGATCTGCGACGTACTTGTGCGCGCTTGTGTCATTTGGCCGGAGGCGAGTTAGAGCAGATCCAGTTCTTACTTGGCCATGCCAGCGTACAAACGACCGAGCGATACCTCGGTTGCAAACAGCGACTGCGGAATGGAGTGAACGATCACATCGGTATTGAACCCGAGTCCGGCAACGATTAGGGGACTTGTGGGGAGTAATCCGTCGAGAGCGCCAGGCACGAGCATGTTTAGGCTTAGCCGGTTTTATGCTGCAATCCGATGCCACCCCAAGTGAAGAAGAACAGCGATCCCGGCTAAAAGAAGTCCAATCGAGGCAGGCTCTGGTGCAGACGCGGCGACAGGAGTAATACTGAACGGAATGAATTCGGGCGCGCCATCGAACAGATCCACCATTCCATATATGTCGACGACGCCAGTGGGTACGGGGGTGCCGCCGAGTGCACCAGCGGTAGAGTAACTGCTCGCCCACTGATAGAGGGTCAACGTGTTGTGGCCCGAAAGGTCCGTTACCGTATAAGTGCCGTTCGCGTGAGTTGGGAAGTTGCCGGAGGCTCCAGAAAACTCCACGTTCTGAAGCATTAGATAGTGGCCCAGAAGGTTATAGCTAGTCGGGGTGATGGCAGCGAGCTGGGCTGTAGTGACAGAAATTGCGGCGGGGGTACCGTTGCCGCTGGAAACCTTGGTAATCGA
>JAFAUR010000964.1 GCA_019243205.1 Acidobacteriaceae bacterium
CGACCTGAGCGTGCTTGGATTGTTGCCGCGTGTCGTCTATACCGAGGATTTTACCGGTGGCAATGGCCGGGACGCATACGGCCATGGCACGCACGTCGCCGGAATCATCGGCGCCAATGGCATCAGCTCCTCTTGTTTGGGCTGCACGCGATCTCTGGTCGGAATGGCCCCCAGCTCCACTCTCATCAATCTTCGGGTTCTCGATGGGAACGGCGAGGGTTCTGACAGCTCTGTTATCAAGGCGATCGAGCGAGCAATCGCGTTGAAGCAGCAATACAACATCCGCGTCATCAATCTTTCTCTCGGACGTCCGATTTATGAAAGCTACCGGCTCGATCCTCTCTGCCAAGCGGTCGAAGCCGCCTGGAAGGCCGGTATCGTCGTGGTTGCTGCTGCCGGTAACGACGGTCGGGACAATTCGATCGGCAACAATGGCTACGGCACAATCGAAGCACCGGGGAACGATCCGTATGTCATTACCGTCGGCGCCATGAAAGCGATGGGCACTTTCTCCCGGACAGACGATCTGATCGCCAGCTACAGCTCGAAAGGTCCATCCGCCATTGACGACATCGTGAAACCCGACATCGTAGCGCCCGGCAACCACGTCGTCTCTCTCTTAGCTCCAGGCTCTACGCTGGGAGCAGATCCGCAGAACGCTGTTCCTCTCTCGTACTATCAAACGACCGGCGGCAATACGCCGTCTTCAAAATTCCTGATGCTGAACGGAACCAGCATGGCGACCCCGGTCGTCAGCGGCGCGGTAGCCGATATGCTGCAAGCGCAACCTGCGCTTACGCCCGACCAGGTGAAAGCTCGTCTGATGAAGATCGCGTACAAGAGCTTCCCGACGTCCAGCACGGCTGTCGATTCGGTGACGGGTCAGAGCTTCGTAAGCCAATACGACATCCTGACGATCGGCGCCGGTTATCTTGACCTCGGCGCCGCGCTCGCGAACAAAGATCTGGCAACCGGCACCGCGATGTCACCCGCTTCGTACTACGACGCGAATAGCGGGAACGCTTACCTCATGTACGATCCTTCGTCTACCTGGGACGACACGGACGTGTATGCCGGCCGCGCAGTTGGCGGAACACAAGGCGTGTGGGGCACTCAAACGGTTTGGGGAAGCTTTGTGGTAGACGCGAACAAAGCTCTCTGGGGCACCAAGGGGTTGTGGGGCACTGATTCCGTATCCGGATCAAGGAGCATCTGGGGACAGAATGTTTGGAGCAGCAAGGGGCTTTGGGGAACTTCAGGCACACAAGCCGACAAAGCGCTTTGGGGCACGAGCGCCTCTACTTCGGACTCGGATACAGACTTCAGCTCGCATTAAAAGCTCCTGAATACAAAGGGACCCGATCCGGGATCTGCCTTCCCGGATCGGGTCGCAGGCTTAAATGCGGTGAAAGCTCTTCAGAATGTCGCGTGTGCTGTAGCGCAAAGCGATCGGACGTCCGTGAGGGCACGTCATCGGATACTCGCAAGCCGCTAATGCATTAAGCAACCATTCGATCTTCTTGGGCTCGAGCTTCATATTCACCTTGATCGCAGCACGGCAGGCGATGGTGGCGCACACGTGACGGCGAATCTCGTCGAGGCTTGCGGCGCGAAGCTCCGTCTCGGCGATCTCGAGAATTTCGAACACAATCTTTTCGATGTCGCCGGCCCCGACACCCGCGGGAGCCGCTTTGATCGCAATCGTGCGATGTCCGAATGGTTCGGTATCAAAGCCGTGCGCGTTCAGTTCGTCGGCAATGCGGGCGTATTCGAATTGCTGCGCGGGAGTGAGTTGCAGAACGAGCGGCATCAGCAACTGCTGGAGTTCCATCGTTCCCGCGGCACGCTGGCGCAAAACCTGTTCGAACAGAATGCGTTCGTGCGCGACATGCTGATCGATAATCCACAGTCCGTCCCGCCCCGCCGCAATGATGAAGCTGTCATGCAGTTGTCCCAGCGGCCGCAGATCGGGAAGGGCGTGCAGATTGTCCGTGCGGTCCCAGTCCGGGGCGAGCTGGTCGAGAGTGCCGTGGGTATCGGGCACGCGCCGGATGCTGGCGTTGGCCGTGAACACTTGATCCCTTACGACAGGGGCAGGCAGCGCACGTGAAGGTTCGGTCCAGCGCACTTCCGGAATGTCGTCCACACGGGTCGGCTGAGTTTCTTCCGGTGCCTCGACAGGAACGGCCTCCATCACCGCGGTGAACTCCGAAAACGGCAGCGCGGCTGCTTTCTGAGCAGTCATGACGGGCCTCGGTACCGGACTCGTCGGCATCACCGGAATGCTCGACACCGGACGCTGCTGCATCAGCATCTCCCGAATGTTGTCGCGCACGAAATCGTGAATCGCGGAACCGTGTCGAAAACGAACTTCGGTCTTCGAAGGGTGGACGTTCACGTCCACTTCGCTCGGATCGCAATTGAGAAACAACAACGCAAACGGGAAACAGCCCGGAGGCATGAGATTGTGATAAGCCGCCGAGATCGCGTGCAGCAGCATCTTGTCGCGAATGAGCCGTCCGTTAACAAAAAGGAAAACGGAATTGCGATTCAGCTTCTGTATATGTGGACCAGAGACGAGACCTTCGAGCACAAATTCGGCGGGTTCCGCCTCATTGGCAGTGCGGAGTTCGAGCGTGCGCGGGCCGACATCGGCCAGATCGTCGACGACCTCCGAGCCGAAGACTTGAAACGCGCGCTCGCGCACAGTAGCAACCGGTGTCACACTGAGCAGTTCGCGTCCTTCATGGAAAAGCTCGAAGCGTTTGCCCATATGGCCGAGGCTGTAATGCGTGACGAGTGAACCGATATGCGCCAGCTCGGTTTGATCGGAGCGTAGAAATTTCTTGCGCGCCGGAACGTTGTAAAAGAGATCACGGACCGAAATCGTGGTCCCCGTCGGATGCGCGATCTCATCGCAGCGCAGGAGCTTGCCGCCGGCGATCTCGACGGCAGTTCCAGTCGTTTCCTGCTCCGAGCGCGTTTCAAGAATCAAGCGGCTCACGGACGCGATCGAGGGCAACGCTTCGCCGCGAAAGCCGAGGGTCGAAATCGCGAGCAGATCCTTGATGTCGCTCAGCTTGCTGGTCGCATGACGTTCGAACGCGAGAAGCGCATCGTCGCGTAGCATGCCGCAGCCATCATCTTGTATTCGGATCAGTCGGCGGCCAGCGTTTTCGACCGTGACACGAATGTCGGCGCCGCCCGCATCGAGTGAATTTTCAAGCAGCTCTTTGACCACGGACGCGGGTCGCTCCACCACCTCTCCGGCAGCGATTTTGTTAGCAACGTTGTCGGAGAGGATCCGGATTCGACCCATCAGCCGAGACTCGTCAGCCGCTCATGGCGGCAAGGAACTCGGCGTTGTTGCGAGTCTTGCCTAGTTTGTCAAGCAATAGCTCCATCGATTCAACCGGGGACAGCGGGTTCAGAACTTTACGAAGGACCCAGACGCGATTCAATTCTTCGCGGGGCATCAGCAGCTCTTCTTTACGCGTTCCGCTCTTGTTGATATCGATCGCTGGGAACACGCGCTTGTCGACCAGCTTGCGGTCGAGATGAATT
>JAFAUR010000077.1 GCA_019243205.1 Acidobacteriaceae bacterium
ATCCTCCAGTGGCAAACCGCTCAGCGCCAGGTGATAGACGTCTCGGTGGTCGCCAACCAATTAATGACGAAGCCGGAGAATCTGCCGCTCGCGCTCGACCTCTATTTTCGGCTCGAGGCCCTCGATGTGTCGGCCCGCGCATTAAACGAAGGCGCCCAAAAGTATGCCGATCCTATATTGGCCGGAAAACTCGGTTCTCTCATCGCACGCAACTTCGATGGTCGACAGCGATTCCGGGACTACATCCGTGACCTCGCAACAAACCTGGACCAGAATTTCAAAATCGCCGACCAGGAAGCGCAGCGCTGCCGCGGTACCATCAGCAAAGAACCCCCGTCCTCAAAGTCAGGGTTGTCTAGGAAGAATTGATGGAAGTACTGACGTTCACTTGCTCGATTTGCGGTGACAGTTCAACCGATATCTGCGTTATGTGCACCAGAGATGCATGCACAAACCACCTTTGCCAGCGCTGCCACTGCTGCAGTGATTGCTGCGGCTGCGACATGCCGCTCACAGCAGAAACTCAGCAGCAACCGGCGTCGGTAGACGAGTCACCAGGTACACCTGAGCTGGTTACTGCATCATTGGGCAGCGAGTCCGTCTAGTAATCATCCCTGCTTCTTAGGGGCGATCCGAAAGTGCTTCTTCGGTGATTGCGCCTCCTCCACCACAGCGCGGCGGTTGCCATTCACCCAAGCTTGTTTGATCTCACCCTCGCTTAGTCCGGCCAGCCTGCCCGCCAGAACAAATCCAGGCAGTGCATGTTGAAGGTCGCTCCACTGAGCCATCTCGAGGACCGAAGATAACGCGCGCTCTCGAAGAAGTGACAACGCCTCCGGGTCACGACTCTCGGTAAGGTCGACAAGCGCTAGGCTCGCGTTCCGGCGGTCGGACCAAACAATAGAATTCATCAACTCGACTAGCCATGTCGGCTCCAACCGGATCTGCTGCTCGGGATGGAGATGCGCGCCCACGCTGACGGCCTTTAGTGAGTTCAAGGCACCTTCACGCACAGATTCATCGGGGTCACGCAGCGCATACTGAAGCGCATCAACCATCACCTTCGTTGTGTGTGGTCCGCGAGGAGCATATTGGAGCAGATAAGCCGCTGCGATGCGTTGATCAGGATCCCCCGAATTCCTCAGAACCTTATCCAGCACGGGAAGCTGTTCTGCCGCGGCGACCACAAACGATTGCTGTAGCTCGCGGCAAGCAGGATCCGCCATGAGCGAGTACCCGTTCGTAAGATCTTCATCGGCATTGCCGCCTCGCATGCTCCCGGATACCTCATCGAGCAACTTGTGATAGCTTTCGAGCAGCGCTGGCGCCAGAGAGTCCTTGCCTTCCGGTTCTGCATGGTACTCCAAATGCGGAGTATCCCGCTCCTCGATGCCTACGTACAGGATCATGTTTCGGCCCGCGCAGCATTCCACCTGCACGCGCGAAGCAAGCACGCCCGATACTTTATCGATGCGATCTTCCGCATCCCCGGGCGATGGCAACGGGTCCCCTTCTTTCACTCCGACTGCGGCCCTGATCTTTTGCACGGGGGCTTTATGAACCCCGTAGATCTCGATCGATCCGACCCGCGGTGTAATGTCGTCGGCTCGTGCGATAAGGCACACTCCGGCTAAAAAGGTACAGCTCAGCTTCACAGTTCCAGTATCTGACGTGCCGGAACCGAATTCCGTTTACGCCTGCTTTGCCGCCAGGTCCCCCACCACCGGGAGCTTAACTGTTCTGTTGTTATACGCCGTGTACATCATGTATAGCCACAGGACGAACACCGCGCACCAGAAAAGCGGAAACAGAAGGAAGCCTAAGCCGTGGGTGAGGACGGACAAAATCGTAAGCACAAACGCCAAGGCGATGATTCCGAGGTGAGCGAAGATCGCCTGAAAAGCGTGAAACCGAACCGTTTTGTTCTGATTGTAAGGAGCAATCAGGAGGAAGATAATTCCGGTGATCAGCCCTAAGAGGTAGCAGAGCGCGCCGGCAGTGTTGGTGCTCAACCCGGAAGCCTGGATGCCCGGCGTCGTCGCCGTGTAGCTTGCGCCCGTACTTCCGCTGGATGCGGCCGCTTCCGAAAGCGGCGTCCCGCAATTCGCACAAAAAGCGCCGGTCGCCTGCGAGCCGCAATTGGGACAAAAAGCCATCAGGAACTCCCTGTCTGAGATCTCAGATGGCTAAAAGTCTATTACAAACTGGGTGCCTGCCGCTAGGCGATGGCGGGGCGTCGCACCATGGGCCGGAGTACCAAGCTCACCATTACCATCAAAAGCGAGAACACCGGGAGCAGCAATAAAGCACGACGGTACTGCTCGCCTATGGCCAGCCAACCGATGATGCGAGAACTGACTGCTAATCCGAGCCAGCCGCACGTAATGACGATTCCCATGGCGGTTGCAGTACCACGCTGAAACGAATCTCCGACGATAGCGAGCGTCGTCGGAAATACCGGAGCCATGCTCAGGCCGGCACAGAACACCGCAATCGTGATCGCAGTCGTTGAACTCAGTGTCAGCATCGCGTAGGTCGTAATCGCCATCAAAACGGCCGCCGTGAGGATGACAGACAGAGCTGGAGTTTTGATCAGTAAGCGCGATACAACTACGCGTCCGACCAGAATGCCGAAAGCGAATCCGTAGCTGACCACTCGGCCCGCGGTTGCCGGGTCGAAATTGACCGTGATCAGGTACGTCTTCAGCCAGTTCCAGACGCCCACTTCACAGGCCACATACAGAAACAGGAAGAGCGAAAGCAGCAGCAGCGTGGGCCGCGACAACAGGGTCGGTACTTCATTCACTCGGAAACTTGCCTCGCCGGAGGGCGAAGGCATCTTCGCCGCGGCATTCACAATTAGCGCTATTGCGGTGAGCGCCGCAATCGAGTAGCAAAGCGTAGCAGGCGCTACGCTACCACTGCCGACATACGTTGTGATGATTCCGCCAAGTCCGAAGAACAGGTTCAGGAAATTCAGGGCTGAGCCGCGCCGCGTCGGCTCAACGGCTCCCACGAGCGTATTGGCCCCCGTGACGACTATGCCGCCCCCGACGCCCAGGATGAAGTACACCACCATCAGCCCGCCATACCCGCCGGCGTTCGGTGCCGCAACGAGTGATAGCACGATCAGGATCAATCCGGTGACGAGGGCCATTTTGCTGCCTTTGAGATCAATCACCGGGCCGGCCGAAAGAGAAGCAACCACCAGTCCCAGCGCCTGTGCCGTCGCCAGGCTCCCTTGCTGATCGGGAGTCAAATTGTAAGTGGGAAGCAGCGCGCCGAGGATCGGCGCAATCAATCCGTAGACGAAGATCGCTAAGGTGGCAGCGGTGATGAGCACCGAAAAATGGTATCAGACCGGAATGCTTGCCAGACTCTTTTCGCCAACAACCTCGGCAAATATTGAGGCGGCCCTCAAACATTGATCACGCGTCACGTCGCGGTGCGTCAGCATCCGCATGCGAGTCGCATCAATGCCGTTGGCGAGAATTCCGCGGGTCTGTAGATCTCTGCTGAGTTCTGCCGTTATGATCCCCAGGCCGGAGATGTCAAAAATGACGATGTTGGTCTGAACTCGAGACGGATCGAGACGGATCCCGGGCAATTCCGCCAATCGCTGAGCCAGCAGGCGCGCATTTGCGTGATCCTCAGCGAGCACGGACGGCGAGTCTTCGAGCGCAATCAACCCGGCCGCTGCCAACACCCCGGCCTGACGCATACCACCGCCTAATCGCTTACGAAAAAGCCGGCTCTCCGCAATCGCTTCTGCCGTTCCCACCAGCAGCGATCCCACCGGAGCCCCGAGCGCCTTCGACAAACAAAACATCACTGAATCCACCCCGCGCGTGATCCGATCGACTGTTGAGTTGAGCGCCGCAGCAGCATTGAAGACGCGCGCTCCGTCCATGTGAACCCGCAACCCGCGCTGGTGGGCTTCATGGCAGATCTCGTCTATTGTTTCCTGCGGGTACACTGTCCCGCCCGCCATATTGTGCGTATTTTCGAGCGCAATCAGAGTCGTCGGCGCGTTGTGGGGCCCTTTCACCCGCAGCGATCCCGCAATCTGCTTCCAGCTCATTACGCCGTTATCCGTCGGTATCACTCGTGGTGTGCAACCGGCGAACCACGCCATCATCGAGAGTTCCCAATCCACCAGGTGGCAATGCGCTTCGCAAATGACTTCCTCGCCGTGTTTCGTATGTACCTTGACCCCGATGGTGTTGCCCATGGTTCCTGTCGGCACGAACAGCGCGGCCTCTTTGCCAAAGATGGCAGCCGCGCGTTCTTCCAATCGATTCACCGTGGGATCTTCGCCGTAAACATCGTCGCCCACTTCCGCGTTTGCCATCGCGGCGCGCATTTTCGCATCTGGTCGGGTTACCGTATCGCTGCGCAGATCGATGATTTCGTTTTCAGACATGAACAAACTCCTGCAATATCTCGTTCGAGATCAGTAAACCGCGTGGCGACAGCCAAAGTCTGTTGCCGTCGCGGTTCAGTAATCCCAGGTCCCGCCAT
>JAFAUR010000135.1 GCA_019243205.1 Acidobacteriaceae bacterium
GGAGACTGCGCCCACTCCACATTGCGGCGGGCATCGATACCGTTCCCCTCGCACAGCAACTTCGATGTCGACCATGCCTGAAAGGAAGCGTCGAACGCCTGCTCATTCAGAAAGACAATATCGATCTCGGTTGGAACCGGCCCGTGCAGCTCGATGGTGTCGAAATCGTGAACGAACTTGCCCTGCGAATCGGTCCGCAGAAACGTGAAATACGGCAGCTTCCGTGGCGCGTTTCGCTCCGGCGCCGTCTTCCGCTGTTGCCCGTAGAAGGCTTCCGCATCCGCGCGCTGTGGCACCCGCTTCACTTGGCCCTGACGCTTGCCGTTCACATATGTTCCGACTTCGACACACCATTGATGATTCTGGTCAATCCACACATGCACATCAGGCCCGGTCGGGACCCCAATGCCAACTTTCAGAACACGAACCTGCCGCACAATGGAGCGGCCGTTCGGCTCGTGCAGCACACCATAGAGCTTGCTGCGATCAATGTTGATGGTCGCGCTCATCTCGCCTTCCTTCCTGTGACACTTACCTTCTTGCTGATTCGGACTCCCGGAATCTCGAGATCTCCGTTCGAGGCCTTTGCCATGGCCGCAAGTAATTTCGTATTCGCCTGCAGCACTTCCTTCTGCATGCTGCCGGCAACAACTGCCTGAGCAAGCAGAAGAATATCGGTGACCTCGACTTCGAACTGATCGCGCGTCGAGTATCCTTTGGGACGGGCAAACGATTCGGTTTCCACCACCGGAACCAGGATTTCCATAGCTCCGAGCGAAGCCAGCACTTCCTCGGAAGCGCCGGATTGGCGGGCCGCCTCGATCATTTGCTGCTGCATCGCAGAACTGGCTTCCGCAGCGGCTTGTTGCCGGACGCGCGCTGCCTCTGCCTCGAGTTGCCGGATTTTGAGGTCCAGCGCGGCGATTCCCTGCTTCAGTTTCTTTTCGAGTGCGACTACCGGATCGAGATCGTCGTGCTCGGCTTTGCAAGCGGCAGCGTGGGCCTCCTTCAAGGGGCGCTTGATCGGTTCGTGATAGCGTTCGATTTCATCCTTCAACGAGAGAACGGAGGCAAGCAGCTCATTCGCTCTGGCAAGATCATCCACATTGCCAAACGACAGCGCCTGAATCTGTTCCTGAAGAGCGCTGGTGCGCTGCTGGAAAGTGGAACGAGCATCCGAGGTCACATCGTCCTCGGCCGCCTCAGACGCTTGCGTCATTTCCTCTCTGTGGCTGCTTTCGAGAGCACGCTCGCGCTCGGCGACACGCCGGATGATCTGGAGTGTGGTGGGTTGCGGTGAGCTGCTCGAAAAAAGATTACGCTGCGGAAACTGTGGAACGGGTGAAGACATGAGAATTCCTCCTTCTCTGCTTTGCGTGCCAGACGACTGCCGCGGCGGCAAACACCTGCCAGTCGTAAGGAAAGGCGGTGAGTGTATGCTCGCGAGTCGAATACGAACCGTTCGCGCGCAGGTGAACGGTCATGCGTTTACGGGAGTGCGGATTGGGGAGGCATTGGGAATAGGCTGCTAATTGGTAGCCATGCCAGTCCTGCGGACCGCCCGTTTTGATATCGATCAGATATTCGATCGTGCCGATGGTGCCCACGCGGTCGAGCATGCCGCAGTAGCCCGACACTGGTTGGAAGAGTAGATATTCAATCAGGAGCTTGCCATTGGAATCACGGCTGATGAGGAAGTGCGACTCCTCTTTAAACCGCTCCCAGGCTTCGACGTACCCCCGGTACGGCGGCAGAACGGTGTCCCAATCGAGATCATTTTCATCAAGGAACTCGGTGGCGAAATGAACGGCTCGGCCCCGTTCGCGAGACTCCTCCGTATACCAGGTTGTGTCGATCAGACCCGCGTCTTTCAGGATCTGCGTCACGCTTGGGCGTTGCACACCCGCAACGGTGTAGATGTGAGCGGCGGCGTCGAATTGCACAAATTCGGTAAGGCCAGGGAGCATAATTGCACCTCCTCGTGGGTTTCTTCATTCCTGAGCGAAGTCACATGATTGTGTCGATCTACTCAAAGCACGGCGTACCAAATCTCGGTACTCGACAAAACAAAAAGCCGCTCTAATCCATAAGGAAGAGCGGCGATGCTGAAAGAAAAGGCAGAGACGATCAGATCTCTCACCTGGCAGACGGAGAACGTTGCACTCGTTTGCTAAAAGCGAGAACGTGGGAAGAAATGTCGCTTGAAGTCTAAATAGCAGGACTCTCGCGGCTCAGAACCGAATCAGGAACGCAGAGTGTGTTCGGGGACCGGCTAATTGGCACGCTCAGCGAGAATCAGCAGTGCTGGTGTTCGTGCTTACTTGGTCGGGGGGCGGCGCAGCGCTACTTCTGAAAAAGCTGCTCCAGCGACTCTGCATCCAGTATCCGCACTGATATAGCATCGATTTCTGCGGGAGAGAGTGTCGCGAGCCGGGCTTCTGCCCAATCAGGAATTGCGCCGAATCGGCGCTCCATGAGAGGCCCGAGAATAGACCGTTCTCCGTCCAAATAGATCGGACCCAAGACCTCGTTGTCAAGTATTGCCGGATCGAATTGGAAACCGGTGATCATCAGCCAAACAAATCCTCGAAGCTCGCTGCATTGAGCACACGAAGACCGATCGCTGTAAGCTCCTCGGTTGACGAGGAGGACACTGTCTCTTCGACCCACTCCGGCACGCTACCCAATCGCTGCTCGATTTGCTCCCGCAGCGAGGCTACTCGGCCATCGTGTTGTCCTTCCTCACGCCCTTCCTCGCGCCCACGCACGTAAGCCGGACCGAGTATTTCGTTTTCGGAAAGATCAATCGCCAACATTGT
>JAFAUR010000186.1 GCA_019243205.1 Acidobacteriaceae bacterium
ATCCTGGCCGTCAACGCTCCTTTCGATTGGTCCGTCAGCGGAGAGATGACCATTGGGCGCGACGTTCAGAGGAATTCGTCGGCCTTCCGGCATATGCAGGAACAAGCGGGAGTGACGAGTGGGCCGGTGCAAGATATTTGGGACAGGCGGGCCAATTTGTACGCCGTGAATCGCGCCGTCAAATTGGATAGTTACTCGGTAGTGAACGCGCTCCTCGCCGATAGGCCAGCGCAGAAGGCCTCTGCCGGCCAGCATGACTGATCGAACTGGTTCGGACATTACAAATCTCCCGTCTAATTATGCTGATGAAAACGCTCGCTTTTGGATACTTTCGAAATAGTTCGATACGGAGGCGAAGCTTCCGGTAATCCCGGTCTGATGTAAGCTGTGCCAATGCAAACTCGGCTGGGATATCGAGTATCCAGTTAGGAATGCAATCGCATTCGCGGAGATTGCTCGACCGCACAACCTGCGTCGAGTAAATAACAGGGCGGCTCCCTTAGAAAAACAGCTTTTGCCGAGCCCAATGAGGGTTCTATGCAGCAGAACGCCTGCCGCGTAGCGCCTCCCGCCAAGATTCACTCCGTTGGCTCTGTAAACGGCTGCTTCCACGGGAACCGTCCTTTGTCCGGTACATCTGCACTTGGTAGTGCATTTGAGGTGCCACACTTGGTTAGGGATTTCAATCGCTAATCCGCCCTGCTTGCGTCTTTCACCCATCGTCATTCGAGATGCATGGGTGCCATGCCACGTTTCCGAATCGCGGCTTTCATAAATTTAGAGCGAGGATCGGATTCCCCAAATAAAAAAGAACCCCTTTGACCTGGCAACATCAGGTCCGTGATGGAGGGTCGTGTAGCTATCTCCGTTCTCAGCGGTACAGGAACGGATACCGTCAGCATTAACGTCGGTAGCTGGAATTGGCTTGCGCTAGCGTCCATGCCAGGGAGTCCAATCCTCCCACTTTCTTTATCGAATGCTTTGCCCATGGCGGGACTATGGGATGGCAATTGAGCAGTCATCGGGGTAAGAGCCAAAAAGATTCCTCCGGTGAGACCGGACGCAATGGGTGGAGTGTGCGTGCGCGCTTTGCGGCCTGGATGTGCCTATTCCAAGTCGTGCTCGTCCCTTCAATGCACGAGTGTCAGGCTCAAAGTCCATCTGAGGCGGCAGCTAGCGCTCAGAGACCACCAGCGTCGGAAGCCAATTGGACCAGGACGTTCAGGAGTGGACCCGACACCTTCCTTATCTATGAACCGCAGATCGAGACGTGGGAGGGCAACCTTATCCATCTCTACGCGGCTGTTGAATTTCAGACGGACACAGACGGCGCATCAAACTACGGAGTCGTTTGGTTTAGCGCAAGAACCGAAGTAGACAAAGTCAACCGTCTGGTGACGCTAGAGCAGGCGCAAGTAACCAAGGTGAAATTTCCGGTGGCGCACGATAAGGAGTCACGGTTGACGGAGCTGCTGAACAAAACGCTGCCCGGTGCGACCAAGACCGTTTCGCTCGACCGGATGGAAACGGCGCTTGTCGCGGCAGGCGAGCGAGTGAAAACCGTCGAGGTCAAGAATGATCCGCCTGAGGTGATCGTGGCGAACAACCCGTCTTTGCTTGTACTGATCGACGGTGCACCGCAATTACGCGAAGTGCCAAAAACAAAGCTCCAGGGGGTGATCAATACAAAGGCAATCCTGCTTTTCGACAACGAGAAAAACACTTACTATTTGCGCGTGAAGGATTGGTGGCTGGAAGCTCCGAAGCTGGAGGGGCAGTGGACGTATGCGAGAACGCTCTCTGACGACATGAGAAACGCTGAGGAGTACATTACCTCTCATACTCCCAACCAAGCTGTAGAAGGCCAGGACGCGAAGTCAGCACCGAAGCAACCAGGGCAGAAGGCGGAAACGCCGCATGTTTATGTTGGGTTTTCTCCTACGGAGCTGATCGAGACGAAGGGCGAGCCAAAGTTCAAGTCCATTCCGGAAACGAGACTCGAATACGCGGAGAACACCAATGGCAATCTGTTCCGACTCGAGGGCGTCTATTACGTGCTGATCTCAGGACGCTGGTTCAAAGGCGGTTCGCTCCGCGGGCCTTGGACTTTCGTCAATGGCAATGAGTTGCCGCCGGATTTCGCCAGGATTCCAGCAGACAACCCCAAAGCCACGGTTTTGGCCTCGGTCCCCCGTACGCCTGCGTCGGAAGAAGCGTTGATTGCTAATTCGATTCCGCAAACGGCGACAATCACTCGATCGGAAGCGAAGCTCACTGTGCAATATGACGGTAAAGCGGCATTTGCGCCCATCGAGGGGACCACGATGGAGTACGCGAACGATACCAGCGCAGCCGTGATCAAAGTTTCAGAAGCCAATTACTACAGCGTCGAAGCGGGAGTGTGGTTTAAGGCGTCAACTCCCGAAGGACCATGGGTGATAGCCGAGTCGGTTCCTGCCGAGATTTACACCATACCCGCAAGCTCGCCTTTGCATTACGTGACGTACGTGAAGGTTTACGGCTCAACCCCGGAAGTTGTGTACGTCGGCTACACACCGGGATATTACGGAACGGTCGTTTCCGAGAGCACAACCACCGTCGTTTACGGGACGGGATGGTATTACCCGCCCTATATCGGTCCCACAGCGTGGTATGGCTATCCATACACGTACGGTGTGGGTGCCGCATTCACGTACACTTCTTCCACGGGATGGAGCTTCGGGTTCGGCTATGGATATGCTTACTATCCCTACTATTACCCGTGGTGGGGACCGATGGGCTATTACGGCTATGGCTGGTATCCATATTACGGCTGGGGAGCGTGGGGAGGAGCAGCGGCAGCCAATGTCTACGGGGTGTGGGGGAATACGGCTTACTCTCGGACGGGTGCAGCCTGGGCAAATCCATACACCGGAAATTACGGTGCGGCAACACGCGGCGGCTACTACAATACCCAGACCGGCAGGAGCACAGTCGCGGGACGAGGGTACAACACGAATATCTACACGGGTAATACCGGTGGGTATCGCGGCGCCGCGACTTACAACCCGAATACCGGAATCGTCGCCGGTGGAGGTGCTGGTTATCTCGGGAACGTTTACACCGGCGAAGGTGCAGCGGGACGGGGCGGATTTGCTTACAACACGAACACAGGGGCGGGCATTGCCGGCGGAAAGGATAACATCTATGCCGGTAAGGACGGCACGGTCTACCGTTACAATCGCCAGAGCGGAAATTGGTCATCCAACACGGGCAACGGCTGGCAGCCCGCAACTAAGCCCGATACAAGTCTGCAGCGCCAGCAACAAATGCGCACGCAAGGGACCCAACGCACCAACAATTACAACTCCATGCGCAATTACGGAGGAATGCGCGGTGCTCGCATGGGAGGAGGTCGAAGGAGGTAGCTCCGTTTCACGACCGCTCCATGAGTTGGGCCGTTTCGCCTTCCCAGCAGCCTCGGATTCTGTCTTTTACTTCTGGCGAACAGCGTAGAATGATGCCACGACTCCCGCGGGCGCGATGGCTTTTCCGTCAGCACCTGTCGGATGTGGGATCGTACGGGTCACGGAGCCCACTATGGCGGGAGTTTGCATCGCCTCGGTGCTGTTCGGCCAAACCGGGACGAGCCATCCGATGTAGTCGTAGATCCACTTCGCACCGCCGACCGTGCCTTTTCCTTGGAAGCGAACCTGAGCCGGCGAACCGTAAGCTCTCGAGCCGTGCAGGGTCAGCGACCACCCGCCACCTCCGATGGTGCCGACCAGAAGATCGGATGGAGCCTCTTCGATGACAATCGTCCCGTAGCCGAACAGCAATGGCTGGATCTTCGGGTCACTGCCATCGGGCGGAATGGCCAAATCAGGATCGTTCAGGAAACTTCGATAGGACCACTTACCGACGAATGGGTTGTCGCTCATGACTTCTCCTCCTCATCGCGTTCAACGCTAAGGTACTTTGCCGCAACTGACGTGACGTCGTTCCATGGGGCGTCAAGCTTCGAAGCCGGCACATATGGATTGCGGACAACAAATCCGAGCTTCCACCATTCGGTGACCATCTTCAAATCGCCCGCACTGGTGCCTGGAACACCGCGCGCCCACTCCAGGAAACGGTACACGGGCTGACCATTTACAAAGGTCGCTTCCCAAGCCTGAAGAGGACGATGCGCCGGCCACCACAACGTCTCCCACATCTGCTGCTGCGCCTTCATCACCGGGTCATGTTCACTGTGAAAATCGATCTCGTTCCACAACTCGTAGGTGATGTCCACGCTTTGTGTGCTGCATTCGTTGAAATCTGACTGCCATGGCAGAGCCATGTATTTGGTGAGATCGCCTGGCTGTAGCCCGATGCGGAAATCGCTGCCCTGACTAAGATCGTCCTCGACGTACGACGCATAATCGCTTTCCGGAATCGTCAAAGCCCTGCTGTTCTGATTCGCGTTGGCGGCAGTCTGCCGGAAAGTGAAGAAGGCCGGGTCGGCCTTCAGCCGGAAGGGCTCGAAATAGATGGCGGGATTACGGATGATCCAGTTCACCTCTGCGCCTGGACAAAATGAACCGCCCAACATATTCATGAGCACGCCGCGATCAAGGTCGCGTCCGGTTCGGTTCACCCAATTCGAGTATGGACGGAAGACGGGCACGTCCTTCTTATCCACCCAGCCTTCGAGGATTTCGTTGTAGAAGAGCCCACGCGCCCATTGCCGGATGAGAAATAGTTGATAGTCCGTGAGCCGCAGAAACTTCGACGGCAGCTCGTTGCTCAAGGGATTGTCACCACAAAGCAGCGGCATGAATGGCAGATTGTGGACGCGGCTATTCGGTCTGCCCTGCAGTCGGAATTCATTTTCTTCCCCAGGCTTGCGCAGCAGATCATAAATGAACTGCCGGTTCGCACGGTATGGATCGCGACGGCAGAACTCGGTATCGAGACCAAACTGATCGCCAAGCAATTTGCCGCTGCGAAACAGCTTCGCATAGCGCTGTACCGCTTCGACGATTCCCAGACTGTCCTCGTCCCTCAGAGCCATCTCTGTGTCGCCGTGGCGGGCTTTGAACAGAACAACGTCGGAGGTGGCCTCCTCCTCCGCTGCAGCTTGCGGGAGTTCGCCCGCGAGCTGCGGACGCAGATCTTCCAGGACCTTCGTGACTCGGTCTGCGAATCTGGCTGCGGCTTCTTCGTAGCGCTTGCGAACCGGGTCGTCCGGAGGCGCGGATTGCCCGCGCTCGTAGGTTTCGATCCAGGTTCGCAGATAAGCGGCAGGCTGCAGATCGTTGCCCTCGGTTTGAGGAATCATGGAGTGCGCAAAATCCGCAGCCGCCGCCTGCAGTTCCGTCCGCGCCTTGCTGTGGTGTATTAGTTCGGCGACGACGGAGAGAGTTCCGGATTCCGTTCCCTTCCGTTGCTGCAGCTTATCCTCGACAGTCATCAAGGCTGGATCGAGCGCCTCAATCAGCAGTTCTCCCGAATGGTTCTTCTGCGCTGATGCGCGTTGGTGGCTCTGCTCAGCCGCGGGAACCACAAAGGGCGGCAGGGACAGGATATTCGGATCGAAGTTGCCCCGGCTGGTCTGGTTGTGAGGGAAGTTCGACTGCTGCAGAACGTTCGTCACGAAGTTCATCTCGTCCGGGCGAGACAGGATCGGCCAGATATCACGGTAGAACCAGGGGCGATAGGATGGATTCCAC
>JAFAUR010000366.1 GCA_019243205.1 Acidobacteriaceae bacterium
AAGCGCTCGACGTCTTCCGGTTTCGACACGTCCACCCGCTGCGTGATGGCTTGAACGCCGGCCCGGCCCAGTTCCTTCGCAAACGCGTTCAGTGGGTTTTCCTCGATGTCCGCCAGGACCAGGCGCATGCCTTCCGCCGCAAACCGCTCCGCCATCGCCCGCCCGAGCCCGCTCGCCGCGCCCGTCACTACACCGACTTTATTTTTGAATTCCTGCACGCGTTCGAGTCTACAAAACTCGCGGCCGCGTGCCCCTAATGCACGCCGAAGACGTGAAACAGAATGTAGAGCGCAAACGAAAAGATCGATGCGCCCAGCAATACGCAAACCGGCAGTGTCAAGACCCAGGCCAGTATGATATTGCGCATGGTATCGGCCTGCAATCCCGAACGGTTCGCCGCCATCGTCCCGGCGACGCCAGAAGACAGAACGTGGGTCGTACTCACGGGTAATCCGTACCGGTCCGCGAGGCCAATTGTCGCCATCGCCACCAGCTCAGCCGACGCGCCTTGCCCGTAGGTCAAATGCTCTTTACCGATCTTTTCTCCCACGGTCACCACGATGCGCTTCCAGCCGATCATCGTGCCGAATCCCAAGAAACACGCCACCGCGATCTTCACCCAAGCCGGAATGTACTTGGTTTCCTTGTCCAGCCGCTTCGTGTACGCAGTCAGCGCCCTGACATCGCTCGGCTCCGTAATCTTCTTCTGCTTGATCAGCTTCCCGATTGCCGAACTCAAAAGATAGATGTCACTCCGGAACTGCTTCCGTTTATCCGTCGACAGCTCGGTGTAACTCTGCCGCCCATCCAGTTCTTCGTGGATCTGCCGGTTCTTCCCGGAAATGGCCGCATACGTCTGCTCATTCGCCCTGCCGTCTGTCTTCAGATAATCGGAGATGTTGCCGTTCGCGTCCATCCCCTTGATATCCGTGTTGCGCGAAAGCTTTTCGAGGCACGGCGCCACGTTTGACGAGTCCCGTACGATCGCCTGGATATCGCTCGCCTTCGAAGCGGGATTCAACGCGTATTGCGCGGGCAGAATGCCCACCAGGATCAGCACTACCAGCCCCATCCCCTTCTGCCCGTCGTTTGAACCGTGAAAGAAACTCACGCCCGTGCACGTCAGCGTCAGCAGTCCCCGGATCCAAAGCGGGGGCGGCTGCTGGCCCGCGGGCGGACGATACAGTTCGGGCCGCCGAACTACCGCTTTCAAAATCAACAGCAGCAATCCGGCCCCGATGAAACCCATAATCGGCGAGACCAGCAGGGACGAGAAGACTTCCTGCGCCTTCGCCCAGTTCACGCCCTCTCCGAAAACATGCCCCGGAGTCATCAGCGAATTGGCAAGCCCCACGCCCATAATTGATCCAATGAGTGTGTGCGAACTCGATGCGGGCAAACCCAGATACCACGTGCCGAGGTTCCACATCATCGCTGAGATCAGTAAAGAAAAGACCATGGCGAAGCCCGCACCCGACCCGACATTCAACACCAGTTCCACCGGAAGCAGCGCGACAACGCTAAACGCCACCGCCCCTGAAGAGGTCAAGACCCCGAGCAGGTTCCACAGCCCCGACCAAATCACCGCGACTGTGGGCTTTAACGTATGCGTGTAGATCACGGTCGCCACCGCGTTCGCCGTGTCATGAAAACCGTTCACCATCTCGAAGCCGAACGCCAGCCCGAGAGCCAGAACGAGAAAAATAGCCGTCACCACCGATACGTTTTCACCGAACAAATGCAACGAGATCTCCACGTGAGCTCACACGAAGCTCGTCCGTGAGGTTACGCACTAAAGATTACAGCCTTATGACTATCGTGTGGAGACCGGTACTCTGCCTAGGGCGTACATCTGTGTGCACGCAGGTACTTAGCCAGTCCCGCTTTTCCTGCATGTTCGGCCCACGCCTCTGGCGTGCCCTGCCAGATCGTGTCTTTCATATCCAGACGTGCACCCCGTTCCACTAGCAGCGTGACGACCTCGTAGTGGCCGGCTAATGCGGCCTGATGCAGCGGCGTGGAATGTGAATGGGCTCCCGGCGGATTGTAGCGGCTCGGGTCTTCGCCCGCATCCAGCAGCAAGCGCACAATCTCCCCATGGCCGAATTGCGCGGCAAACGCAAATGCCCGGTGCCGCTCTTGACCGTCGGAACTCGCGAGCAATCTACGGCAATCGTCAACGCGTCCCAGCGCTGCGGCAACAGGTAAGTCTAATCGGGCATGTCTCCGAATCAGCGCGTCCACTGCTTCGAATTCCCCGTGCGCGAGCGCCGGCTGCATGCCACTGTTTGGGTCCGCGCCGTAGTCACAGAGCAGATCGATCAGAGGAATCTGTACCCGGCATTCGCGAGGAACGCAGCCCGAAGTTACCAGACCGAGCGTCTCGTTCAGCGAGGCACAATCATGCTTTGCGCCGGCATCCAGAATCACCTTTGCTATCTCCACGATGTTGGGAGGCAACCGTCCGTGCCGGATCGGGTTCTCGGCTACAAACTCCAACAGGGCCGGATTGCGGAAATAGTTGCCGCCCTCGAACAGGACACGTTGGCGGATCAGATCCCGATGCATGTTCAGGTGCGCGCGCAAACCTTCCACATCACCTGCATCCAGAAGATCTACCGCTCGTCGAAACGCGGGGTCTTCAATGCGCTTGTGATGGGGCAGGCTCAGATTGTCGGCGAGTGTGGGTTTCTCAACGTGATTCTTCAGCCTGGCCCAACTTGAAAATCCACGCTCACGAGCTATCGTCAGCTGAGCGTCGCTCAGGCGTAGCCGAGTATCAAAGATAGCGAAATCCGTCGCGTTTCGAAACTTCGGATGAAACTCGCGGATTCGCTGCGCTGCTTGCGGATTACCAAGACGATGCTCTTTGAGCAGGTCCTTTGCCTGGTTCTTGAGATGCGCAAGATGAGCGCCCTGCGGGAGAGGTTTTACCGGCATACGAACGTCCTTTCGTCAATACGCCTGATATCCCCATCTGCAGGCAGAAAGTCAGTTCGTCAAAGCAATCAGTGGTGAGGTGGACTTCTGTCCTTTCCGGGGACCGGGTGCGTCCTAAAGCGCAGAATTAATCTACCATGTAACGTATTCCTTAGAACCAGCTGATTGCGATGCTCCCCCGTCGAAACCTCCTGCGAGTACTGTACAGATCGCGGAAGCCCCAACTTCGCCTGGCAATGATTTTTCTGCTCTCCGCGATCCTGCTCGGCGCACTCGCGGTCGGCTGGGAGATGTGGTCTCTCAAAGCTTCACCGAACCGGATGCGATACCTTTCCGACATTCCGATTCGAGCAGTCCCTCCGATTGTCCGAACAGTTCACCTGGCCTGTGCTGGCGCCGCGGTCGAAGCCGATTGGAGCGGACTTGCCTGTGGCATGATGATGCCGAGTTCTGTCCCTCCACCCCAAAAACGTAGTTCTGCCTATCGAGTAGTCCTAGAATGAGCCAGCCACCGTGACTGCACAAAGCCTGTTCAACGCCATTCTCTTTGTCTGCATTGGCTTCCTGCTTTTCACTGGCCTTTTCGTCCTTATTACCCGCATGCTCCCAGGCAACTTGTGGCAGCGTGCCCTGCAGGACGGCCAACTCGGTCCCGCGATCCTCCTCGCCGCCCTTGCCCTCGCTGTCGCCATGATCGTGGCTTCGGCAGTGCACTGAGGAATTTCTCTGGAAAATACTGTGGATATT
>JAFAUR010000544.1 GCA_019243205.1 Acidobacteriaceae bacterium
GGTTCTGTTCGCGTTTCTCGTTTTCGACAACTCGCGATTCTTAATCTAGTCCTATTTATTCGCCAGCGATCCCGCCTGTGGGATGTCGCATACCGCTTGGGAAAATAAAGCAATGGCATCGAAGTCTTGGGATAAAAAGTCCTGGGATGCCGCCATTGCGGTTGAGACGGAGAGCACTCCCGATAGAACTCAATGTCCTCCGGACGAAAGAATTCGAGCGCTCGCGAAGGGTGAGCTTTCTGGGAAGAACCTGTTGCAGCAGCACGTGGAAGAGTGCGAGTGGTGTGCCCGCGAGTACAAAGACCACGCAAGAGATCCCGAGTTGAATCGGCTTATCAATCGATCGACGAAAGCGATCGATGTTGTAATACTCGCCATCATCATCTTCGAAATCGTCCGTCACTTTTCCCAGAAGTAAATTCAGAAGCAGGTCACAACCAGCCATGAGGCTGAATCGCGACCTATACAATTGGCGTGTAGCTTCGCCCTTATTCACCCCAGCCGAAACGCTACCTCGAACTGCCGGCGACGAACGGAATGCGCTATATGCCCATATCGGCGTCCGGCGGCTGAAGTGACTGGTGCGGATGGAGAGACTTGAACTCTCACGCCCTTGCGAGCGCTGGAACCTAAATCCAGTGCGTCTGCCAATTCCGCCACATCCGCATGTGGGTCAAAACGCTTCTAGCGTAGCACCGTCACTCAGGAGCCGACGGGCTGGCTCGCAGCCAAAGAGAGTTCTGTTGCGATACGCTCATCGATCCGTCCGTCTGCGAATTCTTTCACTACGCGGATGGCGTTCTTGACGGCCTTTGCATTCGAGCGCCCGTGGCATATGATGCAAATACCATGCAGCCCGAGTAACGGGGCCCCGCCATATTCGGCATAATCGACGCGTCTTTTGAAATCCTGGAAAGCACCTTTTGCAAGGAAGGCGCCGATTTTTCGCGTCAAGTCGGCTTTCAGGGATTGCTTCAACAGTTTCCCGATCACTTCAACAAGCCCTTCGCTCACTTTCAACGCGACATTTCCCACAAAGCCGTCGCACACAATGACATCTACATCGCCCTTGTAGACATCCTGTCCTTCGACATTCCCGACGAAGTTGATGTGCTCCAGGCTTTTTAGAAACGGCCAGGCTTCGTGTGTTAGTGCGTTGCCCTTGTGTTCTTCTTCACCGATGGAAAGCAATCCCACCTTGGGTTTTTCAGTGTGGAAAATGAC
The DNA here is from genome assembly GCA_019243205.1 of Acidobacteriaceae bacterium. Classification (GTDB taxonomy): domain Bacteria; phylum Acidobacteriota; class Terriglobia; order Bryobacterales; family Bryobacteraceae; genus Bog-105. The sequence goes on from JAFAUR010000544.1 coordinate 1,225, forward strand.
TCGCGAGTATGCGTCGCCCATCACCGCGAACTGAGCCAGCATTTTGGCTGAACAATCGACGTTCGCCCCGACGTCGAGCATAATGAGAGGCCGACCACTCAGGGTAGGGAACGCTGAAGCAAGTGCCGGGCGGTCGACTCCCGAGAGCATGCCTTGCACCATCTTGCAGGTCGCCATCACGGCGCCTGTGTTTCCCGCCGACACCACACCGTGTGCAATGCCTTCCCGGACAAGCCTGGAGGCCACGCGAATAGAGCTGTCCTTCTTGGAACGGAGAGCCTTTCCAGCGCTGTCTTCCATCGTGATCTGTTCGCTGGCGTGTTTGATTTCAATGCGAAGCGATTTCCAACCGCTGTGCTTCCCCAGCTCCTTGCGAATGATCTCTTCGCGCCCGACCAGGATGACTCGCACGTCCAGGTCTCGCGCTGCGCGGACGGCCCCCTCGACCTCAGGCACCGGAAATCGATCCCCTCCCATTGCGTCGAGGGCTATGGTTACCATGTAACGAGAATTTGTCTGTGTTGGTTCGAAAACGGGCTCAGGTCGGGCTATGCTTCCACGACCTCGATGACTTCACGGCCTTTGTATTTTCCACAGTGCGGGCAAGCACGATGGGCGCGAATCTTTTCGTGGCAGTTCGGACATTCGGCGAGTTGAGGTATGCGCAGCGCGTCGTGCGCGCGTCGGGTAGATGTCCGGCGTTTGGAATGGCGTCGTTTCGGATTCGGCATGAGTTTCTAAATTCCTTGATTGATTATCTGATTTACTTCTATGACCACTGGCCTGCTCAATTCTGGCCGCCAACTTCGGTTTTCAAACTCCGCAACTTACTCCAGCGATCGTCGATTGCGTCTTCGTGGCAACCGCAATCCGTCTGATTTCGGTTTCTTCCACAGACTGGGCAGATCCCCTTGCAGGCCTCGCTGCAGACCACGCGCATGGGAAGAGCCAGCAACACAATCTCACGAAGGACATCATTGAGCTCTAAACCGTTACCTTCGTAAAAACCAACTTCGATCGCTTCGTGATCGATCTCCTCTTCGCCCACCGCCGATTCTCCGGCCGGCATATAAACCAAATCAAAATCGTTGTCGATTGCAATGCTCGCGGCTTCCAGGCACCGATCGCAGGTAGCCGAGACGGCAACGTTCAGCTTTCCTTGCACTCTGATCTCGCCTAGGGCGTGATTGAGAAGGTTGACTGCACCCTCAGCATGAAGGACGGTCGACTGAGTTATTTTGCTATCGAATTCAATTTCGCCCGCCGGAAGATTAACTTTAAACTGGACGGGACGCTGCTCTAACTGCTGCAGGCTTATGAACACGGAACCTCGCTAACGGCCAAGGGCGGACGGCCGAGAATCCCGGCAGACACACAAATGTAAAGTATAACAAAGGCCGACTAGGCTCTGCTAACTCACTGAATCTATGGCTCCAGCCTTGGTTACGCCACTACCTCTCGACGAGTCCCAACCGATGGGTCAACGGACATCTCGGGGTGGGCTGCCTGACAATTATCGCAGTTATTGCATGGTCCATTGAAGTCATCTCCGAAATAATTCAGTAGGTGTTCGCGTCGACAAGCGGTCGTTTCCGCGTATTCGCGCATTCTCTGGAGACGGTCTTTCCGGGTTTCTCGACGCAATTCCTGCTCACGGGCGGCGGCCTCGGCTGCTTCCTGTACTTCGAGATCTTCGTTGGCTGACACCTCACCCGACGGTAAAACTCTTACCGCACCGACGTCCTCCAACCGGTGTATCGCCGTCGTCAGCTTTCGTTCAGGGAGATTCGCCTGTTCGGCAATCTCTTCGGGTTCCACCGGGCCCTCCTGATCGGCAATCACCTCTACTAGCTGCTCAAGCTGCTGTTCATCCAGCTTCCCTTCGCCGGCGCGGAAGCTCGCCTGACCTATATCCTGTTCGCGAAAAAACAGACACGCTTCGGCCCGCTTGCCGTCACGACCGGCCCTGCCGATCTCCTGGTAATAAGAGTCGAGCGAATCTGGAATGTCGAAGTGATACACGAACCGGATGTCCGCCTTATCGACTCCCATCCCGAAAGCGTTAGTCGCAACGATTACTTCGGCCTCACCATTCATGAAACGCTCCTGGTACTCCGTGCGCTCCGATGCTTTCAGACCGCCGTGGTAGTGCAGGGCATTCACGCCTTCCTCCGCGAGCATTCGCATGATGTCTTCCGCGGATCTGCGCGTCGAGACGTAAACGAGACCGGGTTTATCGGCCCATCGGACGCGATGCACCAGCGCTTCCAGTTTCTTCTGCGGATCCGGAAAATGATCAACGCGGAGGAATATATTGGGACGATCAAAACCCTGCACCAGCACCTTGGGGTTCTTAAGGTGAAGTCGTGTTTTGATCTCTTCGCGTACCTGCGCCGAGGCCGTGGCGGTCATGGCCAGGACAACGGGATGATTGAGACGATCGACCACGGGACCGAGTTGAAGATAGTCGGGCCGGAAATCATGGCCCCATTCGCTGATGCAGTGCGCCTCGTCCACTACGAACAGCTTTATGTTCGATCTCTCGAGCGCCTCTATCGTCTCCTGTTTTCGCAACTGCTCAGGAGCCAGAAAGATGAATTTGCCTTCGCCTCCTGCGATCTTCTCGAAATTCTCGCGCAGTTCTGAGGTGCTCAGGGCGGAATTGATAATAACCGCTTCTCCCTTCGCCTTCGTTTCATTCAGTGCATCCACTTGATCCTTTTGCAATGCGATGAGCGGTGAAACAACCAGAACCGATCCCGGCATCATCACTCCGGCAATCTGATAGATGGCCGACTTGCCTGAGCCGGTTGGCATCACGACGAGCGTGTCTTTCTTTTTCAGAAGCGTGGCGATGGCGTCCCCCTGGCCGGGGCGCAGCATCGTATATCCGAAATTCTTGCTCGCTGCATCGAGGATCCGCTTCTCCGTCGAGAGTCCGCTTTTCCTCTTCTGCGCACTTTTCACAGCGTTGTTTTTGCGACCATTAATTCTTGCAGGCACGGGATTCACAGATACGATCCCGTGTGGGTGTTTACTGTTTCACAGAGGGCGACTTTTGGAGTCTACTGGGATAGAGCCATGCCGGATCTGAGTCGTCTTCGCCACGAACTAAACAGAGAAAAACGCGAGTTAAAGGTCGTCATCGAAACCCCGAAGGGACGACGCAACAAGTTCAAATATGAGCCGGAGCAGCAAATATTCTCGCTGTCGCGGGTGCTTCCAGAAGGATTTCTCTTTCCCTTTGATTTCGGTTTCATTCCAAGCACGAAAGCTCCGGACGGCGATCCGCTGGACGTCATCGTCTTGATGGAAGAACCGGCCCATGTAGGCTGTGTTCTCGACGTGCGCCTGGTGGGTGTGGTCAAGGTCGTTCAGAAACAAGGGGGAGAAGAAAAAAGAAATGACAGGTTGCTCGCAGTCGCCGTTCAGTCGCATCAGTTCAGCGACATCAAAGATGTTTCGGAGATCCATCCGAGCACTTTGAAGCAGCTCACAGATTTTTTTGCTCTGTACAACAAAGACTCAGACAAGCACGACGAAGTGCAGGGAGTCGAGGGCGCCGAATCGGCCCTCGGAGTTCTCGAGCAATCAAGCTAAAGGAGGGAGCCGCAGCCGCAAGCTCCCTCGTTCTCATCAGCGCCAGTGTCCTTCTACCCAGACCCAGCCGTGATGCGTGCTTCGCCAGTGACCCGGTACCCAGGCTGAGTAAGCCGGACGAGGCGGAAGGACCCAATAACCGGGCGTCCACAGGTAGCGTCTTCCATCCCAGCGATAGAATCCGCTTACCCAGACATATCGCGGACCGGGGCGCGCCGGAACGACCTGCCGTACCGGGGCTGGCGGCCCGACTCTTACATAAACCTCTGCATTCGCCCCACCAACAATCAAGGCAAGGCCCAGGGCTGCCCGCAGAAGTGCTTTCCCGCTAGTCATTGGATTCGACCTCTGGCATATGTATCAATGCGTTAGTTCTGGGCGCGACCGTCGGAAGCCGCTGTCCCGGAATTCTGTCCGTGCGCCCGATTTCGCATCTGCTGCTTCAGCTGTTCATACTGTTGCTTTTGCGCGTCGGTCAACAGGGCCTCTATTTTCGTATCCGCGGACTCGCGAGCTGAGCGGATCTTCGCGCGCCGATCTTGCGCCGAAAGCGAAGAGTCCTGTCTCACGCTTTGAATGGCCTGCGCTCGCTCCGTAAGGATCGGCAATAATTGGGTCTGCTGATCAGCCGTCAAATTCAGCCGCTTTCCCAGCATCTTCGACTCATGCTCCGGATCCGGTGCCCGGTGGCGGCCTTCAGCTTGGGCCGGCGCCGTTTGGGGTGAATCCTGAGCCGGCGAGGACTGAGCCATAGCGGCCCCCAGCCCAAAAAGTGTGCAGAGGGCAAAAGAAGTGATCCGTCTTTTCATTGTCTTGTTCTCCTTGAGACTCTCGGTCTCTATAGCCAAAGACGGATGCCAGCGACTGAGGTTTATCGCTGAGGCAGTTAAAGTTTGTTTAGCCGTTATCCCCTTTCGGCGCTACGCGCCGGATCAGTGTTTCGCGCTCGCTGGGGAACTCCTTGTTTTCCAAAACGCATAGGCGGGATAACTGGACAAATGACGAACTGGCTTGGATCGTTCTGCCCGGTTCGGCCCGTGATGTTCGGTTGCCCTTTGATTTGCACTTTCAAATGCCGTTGCCAGTGACAGGCCACGCACGCTCGCGATAAAGCATGCCCCGCGAACCATGCCCGCGATAGCGACGACTGATATTTGCGCCCTTGATCGTATCGCGGCTGGTCACGATACCCGGCGGTAAGCTGCATGGTCGTCCGACGTTCTCTTCCACTTCGCTATATCGCCTATCCTTAGAGCCATATACACAACCTCGACGCCTTGTTATCGACTATGCCGTTGTACTGCCCACAACTGTTCACTGTCGCAAATCCGGCCGGAACACATAGCCGATCTACTCACGCGAACGGAACACAGATCCTGTCGATACTTCCTGCTCGGCATCTGCAAGCTGGCTCACTTCACGCCCAAGTAACTGTTCGCGGTGCAATAGAGAAATAGGGTATTCGCTTGTTATTGCACAGGTAATTATCGGTATTCTCTACCTGCTGGCAGAGAACTCCGCTGTGATCGAGGAAGTGTTGATTGTTGTTTGTGGAAAGACCACGCCTGCAGCATTGGCCGTTTGCTCTGCACTCGAGCAACAGCATCGAGACTTAATCTCGGTCCGGTGGCAGAATGCGTCCTTACCTTGGCGGCGCTATGCAGGATGCGTTTGCCTGGGCCCGTGGAACCCATGTGCTGATGATGGCGAGTGACTTGGAAACTGATCCAAGCGCAGTAAAGGATCTCGCACGAGAAGGGGCTGAAGGTTATGACGTCGTAACAGCCACTAGATGGGCCGGTAAGGGGCGATTTCATGGTTATGCGCCTTTGAAGTACGTCTGAACTGGATCTTTCAAAGGGCGTTTCGTGTCCTATACGCACCTCGCTTTCCGATCTGACGTACGGATTTCGGATCTTCAGAACAGAATGGGTCAAGCGGATCGCCTGGGAAGAACAGCGCCATCCGTTTCTGCTGGAAACCATCCTGAAGCCACTTCGATTGGGTGCCCGAACTGCCGAGGTTCCTACTGTTTGGCGTGTGCGAGCAGAAGGTGAACCTCACAATCCGTTCTGGCAGAACTTTATGTATTTCCGTATTGCGCTGAAGACACGGTTGAGATCAAAAAATAACTTACTTGCAAGGACCGAGATATGACAAAAGCTCTTGTAACCGGTGGGTGCGGCTTTGTGGGCCGGCACTTGGTGAAACGACTGCTGGAAGTCGGCTATGAAGTGTGGATCATTGACGATCTAAGTACCGGAATTGGCCCGGGTGCGTGGCTTAGGCCCGGGTCGGTAAAATTCATCCACGAAAACCTGGCACTGACAATGTTGAAGGCTTTGGGCACAATCTCGAACGATTCCGAACCACTTCCATCGTTTGACTATGTGTTTGCGCTTGCTTCGATTGTTTGGTGGTAGAACGAAGATCGATGGAGACCCGCTCGCGGTAAGAGTGGATCTGGCCATTGATGCTTTGTTTTTCCAATGGTTGGCACGTAACGCAGACTATGTGGGTCGCGTTTTGTACGCCAGCTCCAGCGCCGCTTACCCCGATCAAATTACAAACGGCAATCGGTCATCTCGCATTACGCGACACAGGCCATCCCGCTCACATTTAGAAGGTGATGCACGCCGCCGCGCGTGGGATTTGATCTTTGCCAGACAGCGTGCAGGCGGCTAGTCTCATTTTCATAGGAGGGGCTCCGCTCGTAGTCGATGCCGTAAGCCATCGATCGTGAATACAATTCATCGCCGTCGTTTGCCAGCGTAAGAAGAGCACGCTTCCCGAAGGGCATCGGCAGGTACCTCATATAACAGTGGTGATTGATCTGCATAGCAATTGATTGATAATCGATCGTCTTGCGCGAAAATGCACCGAAGAAGTTCCACACCGTGATCTGAATACTCGGGCCCGTTGCTTCGTCTCAAGTTATCTTGAGCACCAACCCGGGATACATAAAACCGCTTCCCTCCGCAGGATGCAAGAAGCTGTCGTCCGTGAAGTAGAAGTACGTGATTTTGCTTGGCACCTGCAGATCGGCTAGAACCGCTTCCTTTCCGGGTAAAATCTCGACTCGATGATATTCGACGCGCGTTGCAGACGAGCCGCCGGTGATTCTGAAACACGTTGGCCACCTGGGCCTGTACGGGACGCAGCAGTACGCCGGCGAAGCCGGGCGAGGAACTTGCGCCGGGGAATGCAGCGGAAACATGGGTGGGGCTGGCTGGAACGGTTTAATGCTGATCTGAATGGCACGTGTTGAGACGTGGAAATTCTCCGAGTAGGCGCCCTGAGGAAAGTACTATGGCGTAGGACCGGCCTTCGTGCCATCAGCGCAGAGCGGTCCATCTTGTTGCGCGGGAGGATGTGCTTCTGTTGGTGGCCAGCGTTTTAGCTTGCTGAAGAATATAGTCGGCTACGCGTTTACCTCGTAGGCGGACTACCGGTTCACCGGCAAGACACACCTCGCCTTGCTTTTTTCGCCCTCTGCATTGGAGCTATCTCAGGCCGTTCGCTTCGGAGGAGGTTACGGCAGAGGGCTGTTGAACTTACTCGGCCCTTATCTCTTCACACTACGCGCCCATCGAGCGATTGCAGCTCTTGTAGATGTCCGCCATTAGCTTCATGTCCCGCAATCCTTC
>JAFAUR010000816.1 GCA_019243205.1 Acidobacteriaceae bacterium
TCTGAAGAGTTCTCATCATTCGAGAGATCCAGATCCTTGTCTCCGATCATGTCTACGTTGATCAGCGCCTTCAGTTTGGCCAGCGTACCGTCCGTGGTCCACTTCTGTACCAGGTGACGGCTACCGTACCGGCTGTCCGTATCGGTCCAGTTGCCCACTGCCTCTTCGCCGTCGAAGAAAACAACGTAAATATCATCCTGGTGCTTCATTTTCGAGGCGACTCTCGCAAACTCGATCAGAAAGCCGGTAGAAGATCCCGCGTCATTCGCGCCTAGGAAAGCAACCATCGGAATGCGCTTAGTATCGTAGTGCCCGGTAACGGCGATGGCGCGACCCGACGTGCCTGGGAATTTGGCAATGATGTTTGCCATCGGAACCGGTCCCGCAGGCGTTTGACCTGTAAACTGGTCCAGGCTTGTCTGACCGCCAAGCGGTTTTAGCTCGCCCAGAATCCATTGCCGGAGATGTTCGAGAGCAGCCGATCCCGACGGCCGTTCGCCGAACGAAACGGCCCGCTTCGTGTCTGCAAGCGCCGTAGTTCCTCGAAACTCGGGGCCGAGGGAAGACGCCTCCGCTGGGTGAGTGACGAAAAAAGCCGCCAGCAGTGCAACGGTTTGTAAGGAAGCCCTCAAAGAGTGGGGCAAACTGGAGGAAGGCATGAACGAAGAATGAGACCTTTCGGTTGCTGGATACACCTTGAGAGATAGCGCAGCCCCAAAAAAGTACTGTTAGAACTGTTGTATTATAACCCTTGCGTCGAAAGTGATAGTCGTAACGTATGGAGTCAGTAGGATTTAAGCTCCGTGAGGCCCGTCACCGCCTCGGGCTTTCCCTGGAAGAGGTGAATGCTAGTACCCGTATCCCGGTGAAGAGCCTCCAAGCCCTCGAAGACGACGATCTCGCCGCTATCGGCAGTCCATTCTTTTACAAGAGTTTTGTCAAGCAGTACGCGGGACGGCTGAATTTGAGTTATGCGGAGTTGATGCCGGCCATCGAATCCGCTGTCCGGGAAATGCCCGAGCCTTTGATTCCGGGGCAGGGCGGCTCGCCGGTTCCCTCCCGCATCGTACGCCCGCCTCGCCGCAACCTTCGTTGGCTGTACTCGCTCACTTCGCTCGTTGCCGTACTGATTGGCTGCTCCGCTTTATATGCCTATTGGCAGACTGCTCGCAATGCTGCGAGGCAGGGACTGACATCCCTGGTTAGCAGTTCGAAACTTGAGCTGCCGGCCCGCCCTCCGGTTCCTGAACTTGCAAGCCCCGCACCGCCGCCCCCGGCAAGTCAACCCAAAGTCAGTTCCGGCAATCGCATTGAGCTGTCTGCGATCGAGCCAACATGGCTTTCGGTCATGACGGACGGACAACCGGCTTTCGAGGGTGTGCTGAAGCCGGAGGAAACAAAGGTCCTGGAAGAACGGCACTCCGCTCGTATTCGGACGGGTAATGCCGGCGGTGTGAGTTGCGTATTCAACGGTAAGCCGATTGGAACCTTCGGACCTCGTGGACAAGTCCGAACCGTCCTATTCACGAAGGACAATTACCAGGTATTAGAGCCGCCCGTCCACATGGCGTTTACGCATTTCACCTTTACTGGTGAATAGGGGACGTCTCGCCCTCCTCCGCCTTTACTTTCCTGCCTTTCGGCGGACCTTGTAGTCTTCTCTTCTGGCGTTCCATCGCGATCAGTTCGTTCCGGCGCCTGAGCTTGATGCTCGTATCCACCTTCCGCCAGAACATTCGAAAGTAATCGACCGCCGATGCAAGGCCGAAAAGGACGACTGCCCACATCGCGCCAAGGGCAACCGGGCGGATCGCGGACCAGCGAATGGACAACATGACGAGTGTCACGCCGAGTACCTGAAACACCATCTTGGTTTTTCCCAGTTCGCCGGCTTTGATCGTGTAGCCTTCGGCCGCGGCAATACTACGAAGTCCGGAAACCGCGAACTCCCTGCCAATGATCAGGATGACCATCCAGCCAGGAAGCAAACGCATCTGCACAAGAGAGATGAGCGCGGCAGAGATGAGCAGCTTGTCAGCGACCGGGTCGAGTAGCGTTCCGACCGTTGTCACCTGCTTCCAGCGCCGTGCCAGGTAACCGTCGAGCATGTCCGTCAAGCCCGCCGCAAGGAACACAACGACTGCAAATGTATCGTTTGCGAGCAAGAGTTTCGAACCCCACTGAATGCGGAAATTCTGCTGGACGAGCGCCGCCACCAGAAGTGGGACGAGAAAGATCCTCACAAGGGTCAGCAGATTGGGTAAGTTCGTCAACTCGCTCTTACCCTCTAGACTATCCGCAACGCCGCGGGCGTGCAGGCATTTGGTCGCTGATTACTGCTGCTGTGGACCGGATTGAGGCTTTAAGCCTTCAGTCTGCGGGACCGATTTCGCTCCGTCCGCGTTGGAAGGCCCACTCGCAGTTGGCCCGGTGACGAGTGTCAGGGGCGGGCATTTCGCGGTTGTCCGCCGGCCCTCTGAGTCACCGCGTAGCCATACGTAAAGCGGCGCTTGCGCGGTCGGCGGACCAGGTAGATTCACAAACAGCGCCTGTTTCTGCACGCCGCCGGGAGCGGGAGTGGGCAGCCCCGGAACAGCGACGCCGCCCAGCGAGTCCCATCCGGTCTTTTGAATCATCTCGAGATTGCTCCCATTGAGTGTGAAGACTTGGATCCCGTTATTGGCGGACGCCGTTTGTGTCGAGAGCGTGAATGCATCGATCTGGGGAATGCGAATGATGTGGGCTAACGAAAACGGTTGAGACCTGCCGTTTCGTCCGCTGTCCAGAGTTGCCTGCAAATCGCATCCCGCGCGTAAAGAGCTCGTGTCAAAAGAAAGGAACAACTGGTCTTGCGATAGCTGCTGCAAACTCCATTTCGCAGTCTGCTCTCCGATGTGCGCGCTCATCATCGCATTGGGATCATCGGCGCAGGTCAGCTGGAGCATGCTGTTCGTTCCGATATTCTTGACATCGAGCACCGACGTCAACGTATATCCGGCGGGAAATTCGTTATTCCGGATCTCTACGGGCAGGTCAGGCGGCAGAGACAATTTGGAGCTGACGATCTGGGGCAACGGTCCGGTCACCTCCAGCGCCTCAGGAAATTCCAGCGGTTCGGTTCGGCCTGGAACATAGGCCTGGATGGGCAATTTCGTGTACGGGGGGACGCTCGCATCCAACTGCACCGTGATCGGCAACTCGGTATCATTCTGCGTGGGCATCCCCAACTGGATCGTTGCGCCCTTGGCGCTTAGTTTGGCGAGACCGTTCAGACGCTCGCCTTTGAGAAGATAGTGCTGAATCTCGGCGCCGCGATTCGCCACGATCGGGAAATTATCGATTTTGGGGGGATTCGGCAACACCCTTACGTTCACGGGATGGCTCACGCCGTCCGTTTGTGCAATCAGCAATTCATACTGTCCGGCTTCGAGTTCGTGAGTATCGATTTGTACATCCATCCGATCCTGCGGCCCTTCTCGCAAGCCGTCCGGAAATACGAATCGGAGGGCTTGAGCTGTTGCGAATTCGTCGCCGACTTTCTTGATTTCGACCTTGGTCGTGAATTCGAAGTCGCTGCCTTGCAAGGTGACCGGAATCTTGCCCGCCTTTGCGAGTAGCTGATCTTGTGATGTGGTTGTCAGTTGGGCATGGTTGAAATCGCTGACGGGCCGGATGTGAATCTCGCCATTCGCTTGAAACGGGACCCAATCCCAGTAACCGGCCAACCGATAATCACCGGAGGGTAGCTTTGCTTTGCTGAGGTCGAGTTCGATCGATTTCTGATTCGCGAGTTTCAAAAGCGGCACCGAAGCTCTCTTGCCATGGCCGTCATCGAGTGTCCACTCGCGTGCACGCTGAAGATATTTCCATGCTGGGTCCTGCACGTCCACGGGGAGTGGTGATTTCAGACCCGCGGGAAGGTAGTTTGCTTTGCCGATCTGGATTTTCGGCGTCGGTGCGTTAGGAATTCGGCTGGCCCAAATGTAAGCAACCCTCGTGTGGGGCGGAGTCGCTGCTCGTTCTCCGCACAGATTCAAACCCGACTCGGGTTTAGAGATTGGTTCGGCAAACGACGACCGAAACTGAGTATCCGGAAATGCAATCGCGCGGAGGTCGAGCAGCATCGCGGTTCCGCCTGCGGCGAGGCCGACCGGGTTTCCGAAAAACAGAGTGGCTGCCGCGGTTGCGAGGCTCGCGGTCTGGCCGGCTCTCTCGGCTGTGCCTCCGCCGATCGGGTTATAGGTCGCCAGCTGTGGATTCATTGTTGCAAAAAGCGTTTGCGCCTGCGCCGTCACCGGGGCATTTTTATCGATCTGAACCGCAAAGCCGTACTGCGACGCAAATCCGTTCAGAGCTGCATTCACACTCGCTGAGGAGCTTTCCGAACTCGATAGGGCTGCGACCAGAGCCTCCGTCTGGGCGGTTTTGTCTGCGTAATCGGCGAGCTGTGCGACCAGAAGGTCATCCTGCGACAGGAACTTTGCAACCTTCTTCTTGCTCAGACCGGACGGACCGTAGACCAAGGCCGCCAGAGCGATGGTTTGTTTCACCTGCCAGGTCTGCGTCCGGTCCGCCGGCTTTGGATCAGAAACGAGCAGTGGTGGTTGGCCCTGTTTGCGCCGCGTGGGTACGATCACCAGCGCTACTTCGCCTTGCCTTTTCTGGTTGCCCCTGTTGATCGCTGAATAAACGAGAGTATCGCCTTCGCTCAGGTGGTTGATCGTGCGAAAAGGCAGCGGTGCTTGACCCTTGGCAGGAGACCGAACCTGGAGGTCAACTGCCCCCAGCGGGCTGCCTGCCGGGCAGCTCACTATCGGAGTAGACTCGGGCGGTGCCGCAGCGGGATTCGCCTGTTCTGAGTCGGAAGATTGAGGGTTTTGCGCAATCAGCAGCGTCGTCAAAACCCAAAATACGCAGATAGCGCGAGAGACCATGCTACTCCCTCAGAATAGCCTCCGGCCCCGCGTTTACCTGATCTCCGAGGATCGTTTCAGGTAGTCTGGAAAGCGGATATCGGCTTAGATCCTTCCCAATGAAACATCGTTTAATCCCGGTCTGCGCTCTGGCGGCGGTCACATTCGCCGAGGCGGCAGCGACACTTCCGCATTTTGATGGAAACAGCTGGTGGGCACACGTGAAGGTGCTCGCAGCGGACAACATGGAGGGCCGGGAAACCGGGAGCTCAGGGTTGAAAAGAGCGCAGGAATACGTGATCAGCGAATTGAAGGCTGCGGGCGTTAAACCCGCGGGAGTCGACGGGTTCTATCAGCCGGTCAAACTCGTTTCGCGAACCTTGGATGAGTCCGCTTCGCGCGCCGCTCTGGTTCGCAGCGGAGAAGTGCATCCGTTAACGCAAGGTGTGGAGGGTTACTACTCCACCCGGGTCGATCTCGCCCCGAACATTGACGCTCCGCTTGTGTTTGTCGGGTACGGCCTGCATATTCCGGAGGCCCATTATGACGATCTCGCCGGTCTTGATCTTCACGGCAAAATCGCTGTCTATATCAATGCAGCGCCCGCGGGCATATCGCCGGAACTCTCAGCCCATTCCCGGTCCCAGAGCGTTCGGTGGGAGGCTCTTCGCGCCGCCGGCGCTATCGGGACGATCGGTATCCTCAATCCGGCGTCGATGGACATTCCCTGGCCGCGGATTGCTGCGAACCGGAATCACCCGACGATGACGCTCGCTGATCCGGCTTTCGATGAATCTCGCGGCATGCAGCTCTCTTTTGCATTCAATCCCGAGCACGCCGATCTGCTGTTCGAGGGGTCTGGCCACACCTGGCAACAGATCTTTGACAGTCTCCATCAGCACAAACAACTGCCTCGCTTCCCGCTGAATGCATCGTTTAAGGGAACAACGAAGCTGCTGAAGACTCCAGTCGAATCTGCAAACCTGGTTGCCAAGCTGGAGGGCAGTGATCCGAAAATGCGCGGTCAGTATGTCGTTCTTTCAGCCCACCTGGATCACGTTGGCATAGGAGAACCCGTCAACGGCGACCGGATCTATAACGGCGCTATGGATAATAGCTCGGGATCGTCCGCGCTGATCGACATTGCATCGGCCATCAACAAGGCCGGAGTCAAGCCGAAACGTTCGCTGCTCTTTGTTTTCGTAACGGGCGAAGAAAAGGGCGAGCTGGGTTCGCGCTACTTTGCTGCTAAGCCGACGGTGGACAAAAAGGCAATTGTCGCGGATATCAACATCGATATGTTCCTGCCATTGGTGCCGCTCAAAACCGTGACGGCCTATGGACTGAAAGAATCGACTCTGGGAGATACTCTGCAGTCCGTTGCGCGCGCCCAAGGCTTGAACGTTCAGCCCGACCCGCAGCCGCAGCGCAGTGTGTTTACTCGTAGCGACCAATACAGCTTTGTTAAGGAAGGAATTCCCGGGATCATGGTGGACGTCGCGTTTCCTGGTGAAGAAGCGAAAATTGAGGAGGAATGGCTTAACAACCGTTACCATGCTCCGTCTGACGACTTGAACCAGCCGGTAAACAAAGCAACAGCGGGGAAATACGAAGATGTAGTCGGTGCGTTCATGCTGGCAGTGGCTGATGCCAACGAACGACCCGCTTGGAAACCCGACAGCTTCTTCCGGCGGTTCGCCACCGAATAAGGCCGAATGAGTAGGCGATAATGGCGGCTTCGCGGTACAGCTTACACCCGGGTTTCACGAGGGAAGCCGCTGCTATCGCCAAGCTGCCCGAAAAAACGGGAAAGAGCCTTGATGAGTGGTTGAAGCTCATCAAAAAGTCAGGTCCAAACGAACCGAAGCTCCTGCCTTCGTGGTTAAAAGCAGAGGGGCTCACGACGAACTACGCGTCCTTTGTAGCTGCACTATCACAAGGCAAAGGCGGGGCGGCAAACTACCGGCCCGAAGATCTGGTCGAGGCGATCTTTGCAGGGCCCAAAGCGATCTTCCGTCCCGTGTACGAAGCAATTCTCGATTACGGCTTCGGTGTCGGACCTGACGTGAAGGTCTGTCCTTGCGCCACTATTGTCCCGTTCTATAGAAACCACGTCATTGCGCAGGTGAGAGTCCCAAATCGGACCCGCTTGGACCTTGGATTCGCTTTGGGCGCTACCAAGCCGGAGGGTCGGCTGATCGATACCGGTGGATTCGCCAAAAAGGATCGCATCACCCATCGCTTGGAAATAACTGCGCTCAGCGACTTCGACGACCAGGCGAAGAAGTGGTTCCGGCGCGCTTATGAACTGGATACTACTTAGCGCGATCATCAAGGGGCGGCGAGTAATAACCTGATATCTGGGCATCAAAGCCGGATCGGGTTCATCCGGATCCGTCCTTCGACCGTCACAACAATCTCAAATCACTGTCAAACAATATTCCGTAACGAGGAGCCAAATACCTTGCCAGCAACCGAAATCCAGACACTTGAAGATCTTTCCATCAACACCATTCGTTTCCTCTCCGCTGACGCCGTACAAAATGCAAACTCGGGCCATCCCGGGTTGCCTATGGGCGCGGCAGCAATGGCTTACACACTGTGGACCAGGTACCTGAAATTCAATCCGAAAGATCCTCTGTGGTTCGACCGCGATCGGTTTGTTCTTTCAGCCGGTCATGGATCGATGCTGCTCTACAGCCTGCTGTATTTGACCGGTTACGACCTGCCGCTGGATGAGCTGAAACGTTTTCGTAAGTTCGGGAGCAAAACTCCGGGTCACCCGGAACGCGGTCATACTCCAGGCGTGGAAGTAGCGACAGGCCCCTTGGGGCAGGGATTCGGAAATGGTGTGGGAATGGCGATCACGGAGGCATGGCTCGAGGCGCGCTTCAACCGCCCTGGGCACAAGTTGATCGATCATTACACGTATTCTATTTGTGGCGACGGCGATCTCATGGAAGGCGTTACGCAGGAAGCGGCGTCGCTTGCAGGACACTTGCGTCTGGGCAAATTGATCTATCTGTACGATCACAATCACATCTCGCTTGCGGGTGCTACAAGCCTCACCTTTACCGAAGATGTTGCGAAGCGATTTGAGGCCTATGGCTGGCACACGCGCCACGTGCATGAGGGCAACGATACCGATGAAGTCGCAAAGGCAATCGAAGAAGCCCAAGCGGAGACAAAGAAACCATCGCTGATCCTGGTGCGCACGCATATCGGCTACGGCAGTCCAAAGAAAGCAGACACCTTTGAAGCGCATGGCAATCCGCTTGGAGAGGAAGAGCTCCAGGCAGCGAAGAAGGCGCTTGGGTGGCAGAGCATGGACAAGTTCTACCTGCCCGAAGATGCCGTAAAATTTTTCCGCCAGATCGGTGAGAAGGGCGGGGCAAAGCAGGCCGAATGGCAGAAGAAGTTCGACGCTTACAAGAAAGAATTCGCGAAAGAAGCCGCCGAGCTCGAGGCCATGATCAGCGGCAACATTCCCGAGAACTTTGCCTCTGATCTGCCGAAGTGGAAACCCGAGGATAAGCCGATCGCCACGCGTGCGGCCGGGGGGCAGGTGATGAATGCGTTTGCAAAGCACATTCCAAACCTGATTGGCGGTTCAGCGGATCTCAATCCTTCCACCAACACAGCGCTGAAGGGCGAAGGTGACTTCCAGCCGGCTGAATACGGCGGCCCGAATGCACAAGGTGCAGTGGGCGGTGTGTGGGGCTATGCCGGACGGAAC
>JAFAUR010000180.1 GCA_019243205.1 Acidobacteriaceae bacterium
TTCCTGGCCCGAAGCTAACCACCCGCTGCTCCGCAGCGGCTTGGTTTGCCTCTCCACTCCTCTTGGACGTCATTCCTTCGGAACCAGTTCTGACAGATCCCCTTTCGATTCCTCTTAAAAGTTCGCAACAGAATCCTCAAGACTGAACCAAAGAAACGCGACTCTGTTTAGCGAAGGCTGCCCTTAACGGGCGCAGACTGCACTCGGCATCGAGCCGCGAAAACCGGGCTGAGATCGACAGTTGACGAATCTGATGACAGACTTACGGTAGAGTGAGCTGTTGTCGTATACTTGCTCGAAGCCACTTCACGTCGCCCGGTAAGACCAAGCGATTCATCTGAGGTAGAAAATGTGCCCGTCTTCTCTTTCGATCCGCGCAGCACGGGTTGCCCCTTTTATCGTCATCGCCGCAGCCGCGTCCATTCTAAGCGCGCAGCGTGCATGGGCTCTGGGTCAGGAACAATACGTCCGATTCGCAGCGAGTCCCGGCAGTTTCACCATAGTCAATGCGAACACAACGGCGACGATCTATGTCGATCCGAACGATTGGCAGGGTGTCCTCCGAGCCGCCAACGATCTCTCCCATGACATCAGGGACGTCACTGGCAAGATGCCCAAAGTCATCTCCGGCACCAGGTTTATGGAGCGCAACGTCGTCCTCATCGGCACCGTCGGCAAGAGCGAGATCATCGACCGGTTGGTCGCCGCCAGAAAAATCGACGTGTCCGCGATCCGAGGCAAATGGGAATCTTATTTCACCCAGGTGGTCCGTAACCCGCAGCCGGGGATTGATTCTGCGCTGGTCATCTGTGGTTCCGACAAACGCGGCTCCATCTACGGTATTTATGATCTTTCCGAGGAGTCCGGCCAGTCGCCCTGGTATTACTGGGCCGATGTGCCCGCCAAGAAACATGCCGAGCTGCACGTCAAAGCCGGAAAGTTCTCCGTAGGCGAGCCGTCCGTCAAATATCGCGGCATCTTTTTCAACGACGAGGCCCCATCCTTGACCGGCTACGTTCGCGCCACATATGGTGAGGTCCCGCCGAACAATGACCCTGCCAAGGGGCCGCTCATACCCGCCGGTGTCGCCAATTACGGTCATGAATTCTACTCGCACGTGTTCGAATTGCTGCTCCGGTGCAAGGGAAACTACCTTTGGCCCGCGATGTGGAACAACGCGTTCAACGAAGATGACCCGGCGAACGCAGCCACCGCCGATATGTACGGCATCGTGATGGGCACCAGCCACCAGGAGCCCATGCTTCGCGCCCAGAAGGAATGGGATCGCCTGCCCCGCTCCGTCACCGGAGGGCCATGGAACTACGCCACACACCCCGACGTGCTCGACCGATTCTGGCGAGATGGCCTTATCCGGAACAAGAACTACGAAAGCATCATCACGATGGGCCTGCGCGGCGAGAACGACTCAGAGATGGTGCAGGGCACGGACCAAGCCATTGATCTTCTGAACAAAATCATCCCTGCCCAGCGTAGGATTATCGGCGAGACAATCGATCCCGATGTCACCGAGGTTCCCCAACTGTGGTGCCTTTACAAGGAAGTTCAGAACTACTACGAGACCGGAGGCCTCCACCCTCCCGACGACATCACCCTTCTCTGGGCAGAAGACAACAACGGGAACATTCGCCGGCTTCCCACCGCCGAGGAACGCAGACGTTCCGGTGGCGCGGGTATCTATTATCACTTCGACTATCACGGCGGACCTACCGACTACCGCTGGATCAACACTAGTCCCATCCCTCGGGTGTGGGATCAGATGTCGCTGGCCAAACAGTACGGTGCCGATCGCATATGGATCGTCAATGTTGGCAAGTTCAAAAACATCGAGTTTTCGATCGATTACTTCCTCAACCTCGGCTGGAATTCAAACCGTTGGACCAACGACACCATGCGCGAGTACGCGCAGCTGTGGGCTACGCGCGAGTTCGGGCCCGAGCACGCCGGCGAAATCGCCGAAATCATGACCCACTATACGAAGTTCAACGGACGGCGCAAACCC
>JAFAUR010000354.1 GCA_019243205.1 Acidobacteriaceae bacterium
CCTCCCGTCTTCTGAAGTGAAACCTGCATAGAGCTTCTGGCTGTGCGGCGCACTATCGGATCGACAACCCATCGGAGCGCTCCGGGGACATCGCGACTAAGTGCAACGGTTTCCAACTCGATGTACAACCCGCCGTCCCGATGTTCAAATGGGGAAATACTGTACAGTCGCCAGATTAAGCCGCGGCCGGTGTTGCTAGGGGCTTCGTGTTGATCAGACAGACCGTAGTTCTCAACCTCCCGGATGCGAGTACTGTACGAGATGCTGTAGCACCGGTTTTCATTCAATCGTCTAAAACTGTCCTGGAACTCTGTGTCGATTGCGAACCTCGCGACCGCTGCTTTGTTCAGCACGCGAAGTGCGAACGTGTCTTCGGTGTCAGTGCGACTGAACAGTTGGGAATCCACCACGTTCGGGGCGTAGAAGTCTTTATATTTGCTGTAATCTCGAACGACAGAGAGAACGTTGTCCAGACGAGCTCCAGACAAAAAAGCCGCACCGATCCAATGATGAATTAAACCGTGAGGAACTCTGTGCGGGTTCTCTCCGAAGGGCTCGACAACAGATTCTCCGCTGTGCAGCCGACGAAAGCCGGTCCGGCGATTGATCGCTCCACAGAAACGATTTCGCGATTGAGTATCCGGACACCCGTGCATTTTGAGCCTGCACATAAGCGTCCCAGGCCCTTAGAGTCTCAGGGATGAGCTCCGCTCCCTTCGATTCGAGAGCACCGGGGAGGATGAGGAGTGCGGCGACGAGAAAAGCTCCGACGAAACGCCGACGCTCCGGCTTCGACAGAACGCGTGAAGCGAGTGTCCACTGACGCTTATCGAATTTCGTTTCAATCTCGAGTTCTTTTCTACGCATCACGTTTACGGAACACTTCAAGGACCGAAACGGCCGATGGGGCTTTCACGCGCAAACAAAGGCGCTTCGAGCCATCGCTAGACAGATCGTAGGGCGCAGAGCTACCAGCTATCTGGCAGCGTGCCAACCTATCGGCACCTTCCTACCGACAGCGATAAGCACCGTGCGTGCCATGAATGCTGCGTTTTTCATCAAGTGTCTTCTTTTCAATCGGTTTTGAAATGGCCAATGAGATGCCTTAACGCTGGCGGTTGAGAAAGGAATCACCATGACCGAATTAGAAGAAAACGTGATCAGCGATGCGAGCGCTGGAATCACTGACATGAAGCTGGAAGTCGTCATTATCCCCGTTTCTGATGTCGATCGCGCAAAAGAGTTCTACTCAAGGTTGGGGTGGCGGCTCGACGCGGACCGCGCTGCAGGTGAGGGATTTCGCTTGATCCAGTTCACGCCGCCTGGTTCTGGAACTTCAATCCAATTCGGGGTGAACCTCACGAAGGCAGCACCCGGTTCGGCGCAGGGTCTACTTCTGGCTGTGTCGGATATTGAGGGTGCGCGCCAGCAACTCGTCACCCGGGGCGTGAATGCGACCGAGGTGTTTCACTGCGAAACCGGGACGGCTTGCAGATTTCCGGGCATCGGCGTGCGCGTGAGCGGACCACAGTCCGAGCATCTGAGCTACAGCTCCTTTATTTCCTTCAGTGATCCGGATGGTAATAGCTGGGTGCTGCAGGAAGTCACCAAGCGGCTTCCGGGGCGCGTTGTGGGAGATACAAAGTATGGATCAGCCCGCGATCTTGCCCAAGCTATGATTCGTGCGGCGAAAGCCCACGGGGAGCATGAGAAGCGAATCGGGAAAGCGGATCCCGATTGGCCAGACTGGTATGCGGCATATATGGTCGCTGAGCAGTCTGGCGAAACGCTGCCGCAGTGAACGCCCGCGCCGCAGACATTGCTGTCATGAGTCATTGACAGATGCAAGACATGCAAGAGCAACATTACGATCTAGTCGTGATCGGCAGCGGCCCAGCGGGACAAAAAGGCGCGATCAACGCCGTGAAAATGGGAAAACGGGTCGCGGTGATTGAGCGTGACGGCATGGTGGGTGGGGCCTCTGTCCACAGCGGCACCATCCCGAGTAAAACGTTGCGTGCGGGCATACTTCACGGCGAAGCTCTTCTCTATTCTGTCGGGCGCCAGGCGAATACGGACCTTCTTAATCTGGCGTCGGCAGGTCTAGAAGCAGACGCGCGAGGAAGACTGAAGGTCAATGAGTCCTTTGAGACTGCGGTGCCGCACATCTACGCCGCTGGTGACGTTATCGGATTTCCAGCGCTCGCCGCCACTTCTAGGGAGCAAGGCCGGTTGGCCACAGCACACATGTTCGGCGCGCCGGCTAAGCAGGAGCGTCATCTGCTGCCGTACGGAATCTACACGATTCCGGAGATTGCGATGATCGGCGAAACCGAGGAGCAGTTAACGGCTGAAAAGATCCCGTATGAAACCGGAATTGCGCGCTACGAGGAGATAGCCAAGGCGGGGATGCTGGGCGATGAAACAGGAATGCTGAAGTTACTTTTTCAACCTAAGACACTCCAATTGCTGGGCGTCCACGCCATTGGACAAGGCGCAACAGACATCATTCACATTGGGCAAGCAACGATGGCGTTCGGAGGCACCATCGAGTATTTTCGTGACGCTGTGTTCAACTATCCCACTCTGGCCGAAGCTTACAAGATAGCGGCACTCAACGGTCTAAATAAATTGTGACTCGCTGCGAAGAACCAGGCGAAGCACAACGGGAAGAAAGCCTCCTCGCGTGTATATGGCAAAGCGAGTTTGGCATTACAATCAAACTCACGCCGCAAAGCGGAGTGATCAATTGCCAGGAGTATTTTAAGGAGCACCATTGTGAAACGGATCACTTTGTTCGCGGTTGCACTTGCAATGCTGGCTGTCGCGTTCGGGACACTCGCATCCGGGCAGACTGATGGCGACGCCGCACCGATCTATGGAGTTAAAATCCCCTCGGGATACCGTGATTGGCCCTTAGTCTCGGTCGCCCGAGTCGGAGGCCCTGTCAACGATATTCGCGCCAAACTGGGCAACGATGTCGCGATCCGTGCTTTTCGGGCAGGGACAAACCCGTTCCCGGACGGGACCGTCATCGCGCGACTCGCCTGGAGACAGGTCACATCGGATGAAAACAACGCTGTGTTCCGCAGCGCCATGCTTGCACAGAGATTGAGCCCGGATGTGATTCAGAAAGTCTTGTCCGAGTCTTCCGTGGCGGGGCCTCCAACGAACGTCCAGTTCATGATCAAAGATTCCAAGAAATACACCTCGACTGGCGGCTGGGGTTTCGCTCAATTCACGGACGGCAAGCCTGACGGCGAGGCGGTACACAAGACCTGCTTCCCCTGTCACGCACCGGCCAAAGATCGCGACTTTGTCTTCACTCATTACTCACGTTGATGACTCAGAATGATCCGGATCGGAGTTTTAGTATGAAGAATTTTGCACTTTGGATTGTAGGGCTGGGTGTTTTCGGCGTAGTTGCCACTGTCGCCTCAGAAATGCGCAACGAGGGACGAATGCCCGACTTGAATGGTGGGGTAGCTTGGATCAATTCTGCTCCGTTGACCGCTAAGGCACTGCGTGGGAAAGTCGTGCTGGTGAATTTCTGGACGTATTCGTGCATCAACAGCCTACGCGAGCTGCCGTACATGAAGGCGTGGGCTGCGAAGTACAAAGATGCCGGTCTAGTTGTAATCGGCGTGCATTCGCCGGAATTTGGTTTTGAGAGAGAGCCGGCGAACGTGAAGAATGCCGTCTCTGAGTTGAACATCAGCTATCCCATCCCGGTCGACAGCAATCATTCGATTTGGACAAACTTCGGCAACGAATACTGGCCCGCGGACTACTTCATCGACGCTAAGGGTCGAATCCGTTATCACCACTTCGGCGAAGGTGAATACGAACAATCCGAGCGCGTGATCAAGGCTCTTCTCAGGGAGAATGGCGCCACTGGAATGAACGAAAGCCTGGTGCATATTGCGGCTGACGGTCCGGAGGCGCCACCGAGCAAGGACGTGCGCTCGGCTGAAACCTACGTCGGTTACGCCCGCGCAGAGAACTTCGCGTCGCGCGAACGGATGGCTTCGGATGCACGAAAGAACTATACCCCGCCCGTGCACCCCGCGCTGGATCAATGGGGACTGAGCGGATTGTGGAAGGTCGCAGGCGAGAGAGCCACACTCGAATCTGCACCGGGAAAGATTGTGTTCCGATTTCATGCGCGCGACCTACATATGGTATTGGGACCGGGGAAGAATGGAGATGCTGTTCGGTTCAAGGTCACGCTGAATAGCAGCGCGCCAGGAGACGATCACGGATCCGATTGCGGCATAGATGGCAAGGGTGAGATTCGACAGCCGCGAATGTATCAGCTCCTACGTCAGAAAGGCCCGATCAAAGACACAACTTTCGAAATTGAATTTCTTGATCCCGGCGTCGAGGCCTTCTCTTTCACGTTTGGCTGATAGAGCAGGCGCTCGTACGGAACCTAGTCCCGTAAGAGCGTAG
>JAFAUR010000356.1 GCA_019243205.1 Acidobacteriaceae bacterium
TTTCCGTCAAAATCACTCCAGCTGCTTCCAATTTCTCTACCGCCCCGATCCCGCCCGTCTCCAGCCTCCGATCCCTGCCGATTTACAACAGCTCCCTCATACAGTCACAAGCCAAAAACCCCGATTTTCCAGCCTCTTTCACCCAAAACCCTTGACACCACCCGTTAAGCTCAAAGACGGAGCAAAACTTCAAAACTAACAGGTAAAAAGGCCGGCCTACGCCGGCCTTTTTTCGTTCCAGAGGAGCACGCACAGATGTCGACCACGGCCCAAATCACCGCGAATAAGACCAACGCCCAAAAAAGCACCGGCCCCCGTACCGATGACGGCAAATCCCGATCCTCCCGCAACAATTTCCGCCACGGATTCACCGGCGCATTCTCCGTCTTACCCGGCGAAAACCAACCCGACTTCAACCATCTCCTCGAATCCCTCCGCGCCGAACACCAACCGGCGACTCCAACCGAATCCCTGCTCGTCGACGGCCTCGCCCAGCACTACTGGCTCAAGCAACGCGCGCTGCGCCTCCTGAGCGCCTCCGACCAATCAGACGAAAAGCAAATCGCGCTCTATCTCCGGTACCAGACGACGAACGACCGCGCTTTCCACAAGTGCCTCGACCAGCTCCTAAAACTCAGAGCCGAGACGAGAAAAGCCGAAATTGGGTTCGAATCGCAGCGCCGCAAGAAAGCCGAAGACAAACGCCGGCAGGCCAACGAAAACCGCCGCGCAGAACGCCACGGTTGGGCACTCCTGCTCGATGAAGCCAAAGTCGATGGTCAACGATTGCTGAATCTGAAGCTCCGCTCGCCGAACTATCCCGGGCCGCCCAGCGTTCGGACAATTCTCGCCGTCGAACCTGTCGCCTGAAGACCGATGCTGACTCAGCCCAGCCGTTCCTTTCACGACAATTTTCCGCACTCGTTATGATCAGGAATCAACCTAAGTTCAATGCAAAAGATATCGTTTCTACTGCTAACTTTTCTCCTTCCCTGTAGCGTTCTCGCGCAGGAAACACCCACCGAGCGTCAGGCGGCGCGCGACGTCATAGCTAAGCTGAACAGTCTGGAAAAGTCGCTCGATATTCCTGGCCTGGTTGCGAAACTAACTGCTCCCGACCCGGAGCGCGACAAAGTCGTCGCGCGCGCGAAGCACTTGATGGACTCCGAGATGCTCGCTCTCGGCGATCAGATCACTCGAGATCCGGAAATTGGATTCAAGGAAGAGCGGGCGGTCCGTGTGCTTACGGAACGCTTGAAGCAACACGGCTTTGAACCGGAAATCGGTATTGCCGAGTTGCGCACGGCCTTCATCGCCAGATATCGTCGGAAGGTCCAGGTGAGTGATTCGGGACCGCACCTCGGCGTGATCGTCGAATACGACGCGCTTCGCGGTACGAAGGGTCCCTTCCATGGCGATCAGCACAGTACGCAAGGGCCCATCGGTCTCGCGGCCGCCATCGCGATTGCTGAGTATCTCGATGCCAACAAGCTGCCCGGAACCGTGACGGTCTTTGGAACGCCCGGCGAGGAAATGATGCCTCCCGTGGCAAAGGCTGCCATGTTCGATGCCGGTGTATTCAAGGGCATGGATATCATCGTCCGGAGTCACTCAACCAGCGCCACCACGCGTCCCGCTCCCGGCTTCGGCACGTGTTGCCTGAACATCGACGGCGTGAAATATACCTTCAGTGGCGCGCCCGCTCATCAGATGACACCTTGGGAAGGTCGCAATGCCCTCGAAGCTGTCATTCATCTGTTCAACAACATCGATAGCGTCCGCAGTTCAATTCGTCCCGAAGCTCGGATTCAAGGTGTGATCACGGAAGGCGGCGCAGCTCCGAACGTGGTCCCCGACCGGACCGCGGCCGATTTCTACATTCGATACCCGGACGAGGTCTACCTTCGTCAGGTGCGGCAATTCGTTGACGAAGCAGCAAAAGCCGCCGCACTCTCAACAGGCACTAAAGTGAAGATCGACAACTACGGCCGCTTGCGCGACGGCATCTCGGTTGCCACCTTGGCCGAGCCGGCCTTCGCCTACATGAAAATGTACGGCGCAACGGGCGTGCAGCCCGAGCCCGGAAAGCCTCAGGGTTTTGAAGAAACAGGAACCGTTTCACGGGAGATACCCGGCATCGGTTTCTCCGCCAAAACCTCAAATGCTGCGAACCATACCTATGAAATGGAATCGGACGCGGTGGCCTCTGTCGGCCACAACGGGTTTGTTACGGACGCACAGGCCATGGCGGCTCTGCTGTTTGATGCGGCTACCCGGCCGGATTACCTGAAGCAGGTGAAGGCCGAATTCGCGGGAATCAAAACGCTCTTCGACGAGTACCAGGCAGCTCTCGAAAAAACGTATCGCGTCCCGAGTGTTCCTGATCCTGAGTAGTAGCGCTCATGTCCTGGCGTTCTCCGATGCCGGCTCTTCGCTCGTCGGCATCGCGCGCAGCCGGATAGAACACCACACTGTGATTGCCATTCCGTACAGCAGATAGGCGAGATTCACCAGCTCGCCTCCGATTCCTTTAATCGAAGGTATCAGCAGGAGAAAACAACTGAGGACTTCGGCTGCCAGCAGCAACTCGAAATACGCCAGCCACACCGACGTGTTCCGGGGGACGGTCACGTTCTGCGCTCTCATCCCGCGCTGCAAGGTCCACAGAAATGCGAGGCTCGCGCTGGAGGATCCGGCCCACAAGACCAACCCAACCGTCGACCCCAGTGTTGATTGGCCGTTCGCGTCCCCTGTGTCGATGAACGCAGCCAGAAGCAGGCAGAACATGGTCGCGAAGAACAGACCTGAAATCAGCCGCCCGGTGGCAACTCGGCGCAGCTTTACAATCTGCCCTTTCACCTCTTCGAACACGTCCCAAGCGACCAGAGGATACAGGACTGCGTAGAGGAAACGCGAATACAGGAACACCCGCACTTCCGGTGTCGAATCGGTGCCGAGCCAGAGATCCACTCCATCAAACATCACGCTGAGCACGCACGCCAGAGTAATGTAAACATACGTCTTGTGAAGCCGTAACGTCAGCACACGGCCAAGGAGTACTAGGTCGACGGCCGTGTCAACGATCTCCAGCCAATGGTTGATTTGGGTCAACATCCGCTAAGGACCATTTGAACCCATCGCGGTAATCGCAATCTCGTTCCCAAGCATCTAATTCAGTGGAATGATAAAGAAGAGAGGCCAAATGTTCAGCAAATTTAGCCTGCCGGCAGTGCTGGTCCTGGCTGGTGCAATGGCATTCGTCTCGCCGGCTCCCGCCCACGCACAGGTCGCCGGTTTCGGATTCGGAGTCGGGCCTGGTTATCCTTATGCCTATTCTCCGTACGCTTGCGATCCCTATTACGATCCCTACTGTGGATCCGGATATGGATATGGATACGGCTCCTATCCATATGGGTATGCCTGGGGTTGGGGCTACCCATTCATCGGCTGGTACGGGTACGGGTATCCGTATTACCGCTATGGGTACCCCTATTACGGATACCGAGGGTATCGGTATGGTTATCGGGGATACGGTTACCGCGGAAGCTATGGGTATCGAGGCGGCTATGGAGGCTACGGCTATCGCGGCGCGTACGCAGGGTCCGGCTATCGCGGCGGCTACACCGCCGGCGCACGGGGATTCGCGAGTGGCGGTTTTCGTGGCTCAGCAGGCGGTTTTCACGGGTCGGCCGGCGGTTTTCACGGCGGTGGCGGGCACCGTTGACCACCCTCATTTGAATTTCGCCCCGAAAACATGATTGAATAAAGTGATCGGCCCCCGATCCACCTAATTCCGCACACGGGCTCCGGCCGCGTGTGCCTACCTGACCTTAGGAGCCTGATAGTTGGAGCAAGCAGTTCTGGCCCTGGAAGATGGAACCGTCTTCGAGGGCACTAGCTTTGGTGCGCCTACGCAACGCACGGGTGAAGTAGTTTTCAATACCGCAATCACGGGTTACCAGGAAATTTTCACGGATCCGTCTTATTGCGGTCAAATCGTCGTCCTTACCTACCCTGAAATCGGAAACTACGGAGCGAACGCCGCCGATTCTGAAGCGGGTTCCCCGTATATCGAAGGGCTCGTCGTCCGCGAGATTTCACCAGTAGCAAGCAATTGGCGGGCTGACAACAAAGCCGAGCATTTCCTGGCGCAATACGGCATCCCGGTTATCGCTGACGTCGATACTCGTAGACTTGTACGGCACTTGCGCGACAAGGGCGCGATGCGCGGAGTAATTGCCACGGGAGATGGTTCGGTCGACGATCTGGTCCGGACTGCGCGGGAATCTCCCATCATGACTGGACAAAACCTCGTCTCGCTCGTGTCCACGGACAGCAAATATACCTGGACAAACGGTCTCGAGCCCGTTTCCGCTTCCGACCGCTTAGCGCGTACGGAAGGAAGCGCGTTCCACGTCGTGGCCTACGATTACGGAATCAAGCGCAATATCCTTCGCCATCTGGTCCAAATCGGCTCGAAGGTGACGGTCGTGCCTTCGGACACCAGCAGTGACGACGTACTGGCACTGAAGCCGGACGGCGTCTTTCTCTCAAATGGTCCCGGCGATCCCGAACCACTCGGACGGCAATCGGAGCAAGTCCGAAAGCTGATCGGTAAAGTGCCGATCTTCGGTATCTGTCTGGGACATCAGATCCTCGGTCTTG
>JAFAUR010000631.1 GCA_019243205.1 Acidobacteriaceae bacterium
AGGAGGCGTTTACATCAGCATGATCCAAAACATTCTGTTTCCAGTGGATTTTTCGCTTTCTTGTATTGGGATAGCAGCCTACGTAAAAAGAGCTGCGGCGATATTCGGCTCCCGCGTCACGCTATTTCATGTCTACGATCTTCAAAGCCACAATGGATTCGAGCTCTACTTACGCCCTCCCCAGGAGATTGCCGAGGAGCATTGGAACATCTGGCGCCGTAGACTCGATTCGTTTCTGAACTCTGAATTTCCGCTCACCGAATGCCCCCGCATACTGCGCTCCGGTGAACCAGCCGAGCAGATTGCGGAGTTGGCCAGAACAGGCGGGTTCGATCTGATCATCATGCCCACCCATGCGGGGCGATTCCGGCGGATGCTCCTTGGGTCGACCACTGCGAAGGTGCTCAACGGCGTAGATTGCGCGGTGATGACGACCAAATACGCAGAAATCATGACCCCAAGGCCCTCGGAACATCGACAATGGCTTTGCGCCGTCGACCTGAACGGCAGTTCCCAAAGAGTGCTGGAAGTGGCGAGTCGTGCCGCGGCAGCGGCCTCTGCTCGGCTTTCATTGGTTCATGTCCTTCAGAATCCCGGCTCCGCCGCGCAACATGACAGCGACCAAGAGGAGGAAGTGCGGCACCGCATTGAGGAACTTCAGAGATCCGCCGGCTGCGAGGCAACGATTCATGTCCTTCGCGGACCAGTCAAGGATGCGCTTCTTGAGGTAGGAAAGGAGTCCGAGGCTGATGTGCTCATCATCGGCAGGCCCCATCCCCAGATTGCCTGGCGGCTGGGCCATTTGACTTATGACGTAATCCGGGATTCTCCGTTCCCGGTACTTAGCGTCTAATGTCGATGACCGCCCTAACACGAACGAATGCGCATTTTGCTTAAAGCAGTTTCTGGAGAAAATGACATGTCAAACTTGAATAAGTGGGTGTTGAGCAACGCAAGGCGCTGGACAGTACCTGGTCTTGTCCTGGTAATGGCCGCGGCCATTCTGTTGTTGATTGCCGGCAATTGGAATAGTTGGGCAAGTGAAAATAGCGAACAAAAAACCGACGACGCCTACTTGCGCGCGGACCTGACTCCGCTGAGCACAAAAGTCGCGGGTCTCGTCGCCAGGGTTGCGGTGTCCGATTACCAAACCGTCCGGGCCGGCGATTTGCTGGTGCAATTGAGGGATGATGATTTTCGCGCACAGGTGCAACAGGCTGAAGCCGGTGTTGCTGCCGGGCAAGATGCGCTCATCAACAACCAGCGACAGAAAGAACTGCAGAATGCCCGAATCGATCAAGCGGCCGCGGGCATCCAGGCCGCCGAAGCGGATATCACGGCTGCGCAAGCTGGTATCGATGCCGCCCATTCGGCCGTCGCCAACGCTCGTAGTGCTCTCGATGCAACGAAAGCCGATGTAGAGCGGACCGCGTCGGAGCGCCGCCGTCAGGAAGGTTTGATAGCTGTCGAATCGACGACACCACAAAAATTGGAACAGGCCGTCGCCGATGCGGAGCGCTTCAAATCGCAACTCGCAAGCGGCAATGCGGAAGTGGCTTCCGCAGCTGCACAACTGGCCAGCCGGGAGGCTGACTTAATCAAAGCGCGCGCGCAATTGGCGAACACGCAGGCGGAACTGGAAGCGCAAAAGCGGCAGCGTTCCGTATTGGATTCACAAGGGATGCTGCTCGGAGCTGACCTCGATGCAAAGAAAGCTGCGCTGGCAGTCGCGTCCACAAACCTGGGTTATACACGTATTTTCGCGCCCGAAAGCGGAAGAGTCAGCGATCGCAAAGTGTTACCAGGGCAGTTGGTCAGCCCCGGGACTCAGGTCATCTCACTCGTCGAGGACGATGTCTGGGTGGAGGCCAATTATAGAGAGACCCAGGTGCGCCATATGCGTCCTGGTAATGCCGCAACAGTTCGCGTGGACGCCTTCCCGGGCGTAGTACTTCGCGGTAAAGTTGAATATCTTTCCCCAGCGAGTGGCTCTCAATTTTCCCTTTTGCCTCCGGATAATGCGACTGGCAACTTCACGAAAATCGTACAGCGCGTGCCGGTAAAGATCGTCCTGGATCGCGACCAGCCCGTGACCGGGCGACTCCGGGACGGCCTGTCAGTAATCGCAATGGTCCGCACAAATAACGGCGGGCAGTAGTCGCGCACAAAGCCGATGGCGACTCAAGTAGCCAGCATCACCCCAATTGCCTCGTCGCCTGCGGCCCCGCCGCGGTCTTCGACCAATCCCTACGTTGGGATCCTGGGCGTGTTCCTGGGTGCGGGAATTGCGACCCTGAACGGCCGCTTGGTTAGCGTCGGACTGCCGGATCTCCGCGGCGCGACCGGCTTCGGCTTCGATGAAGCTTCCTGGATCCCCACTGCGCTCAATATGGCGACGATGTTCAGTGGTGTCTTCATCGTATTTTTGAACGCCTTGTGGGGCCCGCGTCGGATTCTGTTGCCAGCCGCGGCAATCTTTACAGTCACATCTCTGCTGCT
>JAFAUR010000694.1 GCA_019243205.1 Acidobacteriaceae bacterium
ATGCACCTCAGGATCGCCTTGCAGTGTTCGTCGCTCCAGTCGTGCAGGATGAATTTCATCATGTAGGCATCACAACCACTCGGAATCCGCTCGAAGAAGCTGCCGCCCTCGAAGCTGATGCGATAAGCGCATCCGCGAAGGTGCTCCTGCCCGGGAGCGCCCGCGACTACTTCGGGCAAATCGTAAACGACACCCGTCATCGTTGAGTTCTGATCCAAGACGGCGGACAGCAGCTTGCCATGGCCGCCGCCTACGTCGGCCAGCCGGTTGATGGAGTTGAAATCAGAAGCAGCCAGAATCGCTTCGATCATCGCGGCGGAGTAACCGCTCATTGACCGGTTGAAATGGTCGGCCTGCTCCGGTTCGCCGGCGAGTAGTTCGAAAGCGTTTTTCCCGAAGGCCTGAGTAACACCGTCAATGCCAGTCCGGATCGTGTCGGCGAAATGCTCCCAGGGGCGCGTACTCCAGGGATCGCCCATCTGGATTGCGGTGTGTCGCATACACACGGGAGCATCTGACCTCAACGTCTGGCCTACCGACGTCAGCCGAAACTTTCGATCCGACGTTTCTTCGAGTACGCGTGCCCCGGCTAGCACGCGCATAACGCGGTATAGCGCACCCGGTTGCACGCCTACTTGCCGCGCAAGCGTTTCCACATCCACCGGGAGATCGCCCATGTAGTCGGCGAGCCCTAAACGGGCCATCGCCGAAACTGAATAGGCAACGTGTTTTCCGAACAGCAGCCGCACTATCGTCGCGTGCGGGGGAGCAGTCGCAGTCTCGGCGTTCGGGACTGCACTGGATTGTTCAACCGTTTCTAAGAGCATCGCATTTCGCCTCACTGACTACGCGTAGCCGAGGTTCGAAAAGGCTCACGGTCGCGACGAAATTTTAGGCTCGATTGACGCCCGAGACCGCCCGGTGCCGAATTCTGGCTGGCCTGCGCTTTTTCGTTCCGTTTCTTCGCGTTCCTGCGTAGAGAGGAAGTCCGATGTGTAAGGCCGTTGCTGGAATGGTGTGCTCGCTTATGACGCAAGGGTACCTGTTGTTTGGGTACCTGCTGTAGCACGCCAGCCGTCTCAATATAAAATAGCGGACGTTCTTCGATTTAAATGTTTTCGCTGGAGCTGAATGAAGAGCGAGGCTCGTCCGCACCAACCCGAGGACCCTTCACACTCTGAGAGTGTTTCGTGGCCTCGCGTCAAAGCGCTTTTCGAACAGGCCCTGGTATTGCAAGGAGAGGAACGGCTCGAGTTTCTTCAGCGAGTTTCAGAAGAGAGCCTGACGTTGCGGGAAGAGCTGGAAAGCCTGCTCGCGAATCATGATGATTTCGATGAGTTCCTCGATCGGCCGTTAGCGTCAGTTCCGTCCCTGGTCGAAGCGAATTTGCTCTCTCCGCCCGAAACGGAGAAACTGATTGGCGCACGCATAGGCGCTTACCGTATTGAGAAAGTGATCGGTCGCGGTGGCATGGGCGAGGTGTACCTAGCTACACGAGCGGACAGCGAATTCGATAAGCGCGTGGCCATCAAGCTGATCCGTGATGGTTCCGAAAGTGCGTTTGCTGTGAACCGCTTCCGTCGGGAACGCCAGATTCTTGCGCGACTCGAAAACGCGTATATAGCACGGCTGATTGACGGCGGCACAACGGCTGCAGGTCTTCCGTATTTCGTAATGGAATACGTTGAAGGACTGCCTATCACTCAGTATTGCGACGACCATTCGCTTACAATTCGTGATCGCCTCAACCTTTTCATGAAGGTCTGTTCCGCCGTGCAATATGCACACGAACGGAATATTATTCATCGCGATTTAAAGCCCGGCAATATCCTCGTAAAAAAGGACGGCACGCCGAAGCTCCTCGATTTCGGCATCGCCAAGATTTTGGGGGTGCAAGGGGCCGGAGCCGAGCTGGACGCCACGCAGCAGACGATCCGTATGCTGACTCCCGCCTATGCGAGCCCGGAACAGTTGCGCGGGAATCCTGCGACTGTCCGGAGCGATATCTACTCGATGGGTGTCGTTCTCTATGAACTCGTATGCGGCAAGCGTCCGGATGAGATGAAGTTTCTTCGCGTGAACCCGGACTCCGTCTGCACGCATGAGGCACATCTGTCTCCATATCTGCGCGCCATTCTGGTACGTGCCATCCATGTAGATCCGGCGGAGCGATATCCTTCGGTCGAGGGTTTCACCGCCGACATTCGTCGTTATCTCAGTGGGGCTCCGCCGGCGGCAAGCACCCCCGAAACGATGGACGACGCGGATGTAAAGATTTCACTCGCGATCTTGCCGTTCCGAATCCTGACTGATCAAAGCAGCACCAATGCTTTCCTCTCCTCAGGCATCACCGAAACGCTCATTACAAAGCTGAGCCGAATTGAACGCCTCTCGCTTCCGCCACCGAGCGCAATTTTTAAGTATGCGGACGGTACCGACGCGGTAAAGGCAGCTCGAGAGCTGCACGTCGAGTATATCCTCGAAGGTTCGTTGCACCTGTTCGGTGGGAGCGTTCGCGCTAATGTCCAGCTCGTCTTCGCGGAAGCCGGCATTGCGGTCTGGGCCGGCCAGGTTGAAGCGACCGAGAGCACTCTGCAGAAGATGGAAGATTCCATTGCCGAGCAGGTAGCCTATGCCGTCCTGACACACCTCACGGGAGAGGAGCGAGCTGAGCTAAGCCGGTCCGGTACGAACAGTGGGGCCGCACACACGGCCTATTTGCGCGGGCGTTGGTATTGGACAAACGCGGCCGGCGATGCGGAAAAGCTGCTGAAGGCACTGATCTGTTTCAGGGAGGCCGTTGACCTTGATCCGAAGTTTGCACGTGCGCACGCCGGCATAGCTGACTATTACCTTCGAATGGCGTTGTGGGGCGGATTGCCGCCGGCAGAGAGTTTCGCCGCGGCAATCAAATCGGCTGAGACCGCCCTCGAGCTGGAGCCTGGATTGAGTGAGGCCCATGCCTCATTAGGCTTAGCCTTGTGGGGCTACAATCGCGATGAAGAAGTCGCTGAGAAGCACTTTAGCCTCGCCATCCTGCGCAATCCCAACTACGCCAGTGCTCACCACTGGTTCGGGTTGTTGAATTCCGCACGCAATCGCCCCGAACTAGCCATCGCTAACCTTGAACGAGCACAACGAGTCGATCCGAACTCCGTTCTCATTGCAGCGGCTCTGGGCTTTGTCTATTACAACGCACGCCAATGTGGCACGGCCCTGCGCCTGCTGACAAATGCCGCACGAGAACTTCCACAATCAGGAATTATTCAGGAGATGCTCACCTGGTGTTACCTGAAAACCGGCGACACTGGGGCAGCCCTGGCGTGCGCAGGACGGGCCGTGCAGCTCGGCAATCGCGGATCTGCCGCACTGAGCGCATTGGCGCACGCCGAAGCCGCGTCCGGCAATGTGGGCGCCGCTGTCCAGTTGCGGAATGAGATCGAGGAACGTACGGGAAACATGTATGTTTCCGGCTACGATCGAGCATCCGCTGCTCTCGCCGCCGGGCAGAGGAACGAAGCGATAGCTCTGCTCGAGCAGGCGCGAGCAGATCGAGACTGGTGGTTCTGCTGGATCGAGGTCGACCCGCGTTGGGATCCGTTACGCAAGGAGTCCCGTTTCCGAAGACTGCTGCCACGACGTGCGCCCCCGCGCCGCGAGAAGTGGGCCATCGCTTACGCGGCCGCAGCCTGTCTTCTCATCGTTGTTGTAGCGGGCCTTGTGTGGCTTGTCACGCGTCCGGGGATACTGCCTTTCGCCAACGTAAAATTCACGAAGCTTACCACGAACGGCACGGCCGAGCGTGCCGCCATTTCTCCAGACGGAAAGGCCGTGGTCTACGCCATGCGCGAGTCCCACGGTACGGCTATCTGGCGTCGCGAGTTCGGAAACGGTCAGACACGCAAGTTGGTGGAGCATGTTGAAGGCAACCTCGGCGATCTTGCGTTCACGGCCAATGGGGCGTCCGTCCAGTTCGTCACCTTTCCGCTAAAGAATCCGAGGAATCGGAGCCTTTCAATCGCGCCGATTGACGGCGGCCCGGTGGTGCAGCTCAATCAGAGATTTGTCGGTCCGGTGAGCCTGGACATGACGGGCCGCCGAGTTGCGTTTTATACCTCTGATCTCGATACCGGCACGGACGAATTGTTGTTCCTTGAGATCCCGACGGA
>JAFAUR010001053.1 GCA_019243205.1 Acidobacteriaceae bacterium
GAGATGCACCAGTCAGGTCGCCCGGCAACCATGTTCGAAATACGTTCTTCGCCCCACTCCGGATGCCACGTGACCTCTTTGATTGCGTCTAGCGCGCGCGTCCGAAGATCGTTGCGGTCCATGCCGATGAACCACTGTTCGGTGGCACGGAAGATAACCGGATTGTGACAGCGCCAGCAATGCGGATAACTGTGTTCGATCCGCGTTTCACCCGCAAGCGCGTGGTGCTCCTCGAGAAGCCTGATTACGATGGGATTGATCTCCCAGACCGTTTTGCCGAGCAGCACGTTGGGTAAGAGTCCGCCAGCGCCTTCAGCCTGAAAGATTCTGCCGGACGCGTCAACCGGGCAGTAAACGGGAATACCGTATCGCTGGCAAATGACGAAGTCTTCCTGGCCGTGACCAGGCGCGGTGTGAACGGCTCCCGTGCCTTGTTCCAAAGTCACGTGATCGCCGAGAAGTCCTACAGACTGCCGCTCAAGAAAGGGATGCTGGAAAATTGCGCCTTCCAGACGCGTGCCGGGGAAGCGCGCGAGGACAGTGCGATCCCAACCGAGGGCTTCCGAAACCTGGTCCAGCAATCCTTCCGCGACAATTGTGATCCCTTGCGGAGTATCGACCGCAGCGTACTCGAATCTCGGGTTGAATGAAATGGCAAGATTCGCCGGGATGGTCCACGGGGTTGTCGTCCAGATGAGGCAGTAAACTTTTTTGCCCGCTAGCGCAGGATCGAGATTTGCAGGATCCGACACCAGCGGGAAGCGAACGTAAATGGAAGGACTAGCGTGGTTTTCGTACTCGACTTCGGCCTCGGCTAGTGCCGTACGGTCCTTAATACACCAATGAACCGGTTTCAGACCTTTATAGACATAGCCTTCGTGGAGAAAGTCGACGAATGCCCGCGCGATGATCGCCTCATATTCGGCGCTCATCGTGAGGTATGGATCGTCCCAGCGGCCCAGGATACCTAAACGCTTGAACTCGCCCCTATGAATGTTGACGAACTTCGCGGCATATGTCCGGCACTCCGCGCGAA
Organism: Acidobacteriaceae bacterium; assembly: GCA_019243205.1. Classification (GTDB taxonomy): domain Bacteria; phylum Acidobacteriota; class Terriglobia; order Bryobacterales; family Bryobacteraceae; genus Bog-105. The sequence goes on from JAFAUR010001053.1 coordinate 1,037, forward strand.
TTTCGGCCGCGCTCATGGTCGCCTTACGCTTGCCTAACTGCGCATCGACCTTGATCTCGATGGGCAGTCCATGACAATCCCAGCCCGGGATGTAGGGCGAATCGTAGCCTGCCATGGTCTTGGACTTCACTACGAAGTCCTTCAAAACTTTGTTAAACGCTGTCCCGAGATGGATGTTTCCGTTTGCATACGGCGGACCATCGTGCAAAACGAACTGCGGACGTCCCGCGCGCGACTCGCGAATGCGTGCGTACAGATTCATCTCCTCCCACCGGTCCAGCGTTTTGGGTTCGGTGGTCGGCAGATTTGCCTGCATCGGGAACTTCGTTTTCGGCAGGTTGACCGTTTTCTTCAGGTCAACGGAATACGCACTCATGAGGGTAATTTCATCGTAGCGAACCAGAGAATATTGATGCCTCGAAGCGTCATCAAATACGACGCGCAGTTTGTCAGATGTCACGGCGCCACGCCACAATGAGGGATGTCTTCGGACACTGGTTACGATGCCGATCCGGAGTTGCCGGAACTGTATGATCACATCCCCATGTACAATTCCCGCGGCGATGTGAATTTCTATCTCGATCTTTGTCGAGAAGCCGGCGAGGTGCTCGAATTGGGTTGCGGTACCGGCCGCGTGCTCGTGGCTGCGGCTCAGGCGGGTTGTGCAATTACGGGATTGGATAACTCCCCGCGTATGCTCGCAAGATGCCGTGCCAAGGTGGACCAGTTACCTAGCCTCGAGCGCGACCGAACCGCACTCGTTCACGCTGACATGACGAATTTCCAGCTTGCCCGAAGGTTCAAACTCGTTATCGTGCCTTTCAGGCCCATTCAGCACCTGACGGGCACTCGGGAACAGCTCAGTTTGCTTCAATGCATCCACCAGCATCATTTGCAGCCGGGCGGCCGGTTGGTCTTTGATGTTTTCAATCCGAATCTCGCTCTACTCGCGGCTCCCGTCAATGGTGAGGAAATCGAAGATACTCCGGAATTGACTCTCCCGGATGGACGGCGGTTGCGCCGCTCCTACCGGGTGCTGCAGAAGCGTTACGCCGATCAGTGCACCGACTGCGAGTTGATTTATTACGTCGATAATCGACCTATCATGCAGCCCTTAACCATGCGCTATTTTTTTCGCTTCGAGTTGGAACACTTACTGGCGCGTTCGGGCTTTGAAGTAATTGCTCTATACGGCGGATTCGATGCTGAGCCTTTCACGAACGACTCCGCAGAAATGATCTTCACGGCTGTTCCTCAACAGTAGTGACAACGATTGCAATTGTTCAACGCCACATCGACGTAAGCTGTAGAACATGCCCAAGAGCTTTCCCAAAGCCGTTCCGGAGATTCCGGTGAGAGATGTGGAGACGGCTGCTGGTTATTACGTCACTGCGCTCGGGTTCAGTCTCGACTGGTGTGACGAGGAAGGCGGGATCGGCGGTATCTCGCAGGGAGAGTGCCGAATGTTTCTGACGGATGCGCCATTCCGCGATCAGTACGGTACAGCTGGACCGGTCGTGATCTGGCTGAATCTGGAGAGCAAGCAAGAAATCGACGGACTGTACCAACGCTGGAGAGATGCCGGCGCCAGGATCTTGGCAGAGCCCGAGGATAAGCCCTGGCACTTGCGCGAGTTCATGGTCGGTGATCTGGATGGCAATCTGCTGCGCGTGTTTTACGATTTTTCGTCGGAGTTGCGGCACGCCGAGGCTTAGGCCCGCGCTCTTTCACGATCAACCCTGAACCTTCCGGCGATTTCTATTCAACGCGCCCGTTCGAGACTTGAGACTTACTCTACGATCGCGGCCAGACTCTTACTTTGCGGTGTATGCGTTAGATGCCAGGGCAATCGGACAAGAGAGGTTGAAAAGGGTATTGGCAACGTACAGTTATCGCTCGACACGCGTGCCGATCAGACAGTGTGGTACGAAGTTGTTGCCGTCGAGACCGCCGCGCCGGACATTGCGGACCAGTTTTATTATCTTGTCGCCCAAAGTAGCGGGCTTTGCGCAGACGTAAGAGGCGGCCCATCCGCGATGGAAGATGGTATCGCACTGCAGCAGTGGACGTGTTGGGGCGGCGATAACCAGAAATGGAAATTGATCCCGACAGGGCCGGAGACGTATGAGATCGTATCGAAAAGCAGCGGAAAAGTGCTCGACGTAACGGGTGGGCCGCCTGCCAAAGCGGACGGGATTCCTATTCAACAATGGTCATTCTTGGGTGGGGCCAATCAGCTCTGGAAATTGATCCCGTCTGGAAATGCCTTGCAGGTAACGGCTGTGAACAGCGGTATGTGTCTGGATGTTAGAGGGGGCCCAACAGCCGTGGACAACGGGATTGTGTTGCAGCAGTGGAGTTGCTGGGGCGGCGCGAACCAGCTTTGGGAACTAATTCCCGCAAATTGATACGAGATCCTGTTCTGTAGCCGCAAAGATGGCCTGCAGGCCAAATACCACTGCCTCGCGCCTTCGCTAAAGTAGAGGCGTGTTGCCCCTCCTCGTCGGATTCTCGTTGATCGCGCCTCCCGCGCACGCTGCCGCCGAGGTGGTCGCGTTGGATAACGAACAAGTGCGGGTCGTACGGGTCGAAGCCGCGCCATCCTCAGGACCGGCAATTGCGAAGAACCTAGCCCTGTACGTCTATTTCGCGACTTCCAGCGCGGCCCCAGCGGGCACTATTGCGCCTCATCAGATTCCAGACGGCGGTTCTCATTTCCGGATCGAGTTGAAGCATGCCTCGGAACCAGCGGGGCTGAGCGAGATCCGGCCCGCCGCTCTCAAACCAGGCGTATCAACCGAATTCGATTCCAGCAGTCTGCGGGTAGAGCGGGTGGCGCTGGCGGGAGGGAATGGAAGCCAGACCATCGCTGCGGGAAAACCATCGCTCCTGGTAGCGTTCTCGCCGACGAGCATGCAGCTTCACAGCAAACCGCGCTCTTTCACGATTACCCTGAACTGCGGAGATTTCTATTGGATGCGCCCGTTCGAATCCGCTGTT
>JAFAUR010000035.1 GCA_019243205.1 Acidobacteriaceae bacterium
TGACGCTCCGCCCGACGTGTTGCGCTAATGCACCCAACTGAACCAAGCGCTCTTCGAAATCAACAGGAAGTTTCGTTTCATGAGACCGGGACCAGCACAGCAGCGCGTACAGAATCCCGCACCAGCCATGAGCGGCGCCGGAATAACGGATGTGCCTTCCCTCGCGGATGGGAGGCAGAGTTTGCAATTCGGACCAGATCTCGGTCGAAAGCTTGTCTCCCAGAGCGATGAGCGACGCCGGGGTGACGAGTGCATTGCCGCTGACCGCGTTCAACAACAGCGAAGCCACGAGGAGCACGCCGGAACGCCCGAGGGTTACGTCTAGATTCTCACACTCGGAAGCGTTAACGGCCGCAATAAATTCGTCCAGGGCGTTCTGCTGGCCTACGACATCACCCATTGCGGACGCGATAAGCGCCTGCACGGCATGTATGCCGGATGCCGTATGGTAGGGCGAAATCTTGCCGACGACCTCGGGCGTAATTTCAATTTGATCGGAATAGAACGCTCCCGGAACGGTGACGTGCTGTGTCGCCCGTGCCGCCCAGAGATCTGCGAGCGAGAGGAGCGCAGGGTCCTCACGAACGCACGCCATCCGGAGCAGCCCATACGCAATCCCCGCGCTCCCGTAAGTGAGGGACAACCTGGGCGTCGTTTCGAGGCCGGAAGCGAACAGGTTCCGGTCCGCTTGCAGGCGCGCCATCATTCGGTCCAATTGCCTTTGCGCTTTGTCGAAGGCGGCTGGCCGGGATTGCGGTGCCGTGTCTGAAGCCCCGGGAATCGGGATCACATCTGCTTTCTTCCATGCTTGCGCGAATTCGGCCAGCGAAGGAAACCGGTCGGACGGTTTCTTGGCGAGGGCCTTCGAGAGCACGGCCTCCAGCGCGGGCCAGGCGTCGATACCGCGTGCAGGAAACGGCAGCGGATTGTCCTCGGCAATCTGGCGCAACATTTCGTCCTTTTCGAGCGAGAAATCGACGTATTGCCGGCCCGAGATCAGCGAGTAGAGGAGCGCAGCGACGGCGAACTGTTCTCCCAATTCTGTGGATGCTGGAGGGCGGTGCCCCGTGCGTACTTTCTCCGCATACTCCGGTTCGAAGTAGAATCCGACGCCGCCCCGTCTTGCGCGGCGGAACTCCTGGTTACCGTCGACGAGGCGTGCCAGGCCGAAGTCGATGAGATTGACCGACTGATCACGATCGACAAGCACGTTCCGCGGGTGAATGTCGGAATGCAGGACCTTGCGGGAGTGCAGCTCTGCGTAGGCGTCCAGAATGGTTGCCCCCATCTTGTGAAGAAGATCCCGGGACCGTAACTGCCGAAGACCTGTTGCCACAGTGGAGCAGTCTTCTCCGGCACACCACTCCATCAGAAGATAGTGGCGATCGTCTTCGATGCCGGAACTGAGCAGCTTCGGACTAACACTTCCGTTCAAGTGCGTCAGAATGTGAGCTTCGCGCTCAAACATGCGCTCCACTTCCCCATGCGCGACCGGACGCAGCAGCTTTAATGCGGCGAGTCCGCCTCCCGTTAACTGGACGCGATAAAGATCTGTATCTTCCACCGCCTGGACACATTGAAGGACCTCGACTCCGGCGAACAAAGTACCTTCCCGGAGCAGCGGCTCGATCTTCAAAGCGTGCCGCGAATCGGCCTCCACCAGCAGTCTCGACAGGACGAGGCGCTGGATCATCGGAAACGCGTCTTCGAGCGTTCGGTCGGGGTCCAACTGCTGCGATTTACTGAAACGGATGATTGCTTCTGCGACGGTTGACGGTTTTCGAAACTCTTCGAGCAGCCGCGCCGCGTCGCCATCGATCACGCGCGATGGAGTGCGGGAGTGTGGCCGGGTCAACGCGTAGTCGCCATCGCCTGCTTCGAACTGGCGTCGCACATCTTCCGCCAATTCCGTTACGGGAATGAGCAGAGTGTCTGCCGGTAGCACTAACTGGTCGGTAATGCCCATTGGATCAGCTTCTCCTATCCATTGCGAAGGAAGAGGTCGGAATCCATTTGCCGGTGTCGATCCCTTCCAGGCGCAGGCGCTCGAGCGCAAACTGCGAGGGTTGGAGGCCCGGAGTTGCCGCTTTCTTCGCTGAGATCATGGCGCTTGCGAGGCGGTTCGTGATGAACAACCGCCAACTCTCGCGTTCTTGCCAGGAGAGGGCTCCCTTATCTGCCGGCGGGTCGGCGCCCCAGGAGAATAAGCCTTCGTCGGCGGCCCCGGTTTGCAGGGCGGCGGTAAAGGGAACGCCGTGAGCTGGGCATCCCCCCAATCGACTTGATAGCCGGTCCGCGCAGGCTTGGAGCATGTCGAAGGAAGAGAAATAGAGGACGAGTTTGTCAGGGCGGAGCAAACCGGCGGCGTCCGAACCCACTTTGAAATAGTTCGGGCCTAGAGCCTCTGGTAGCTCGATAACAGCGCGGAAGGCCTCAGGAACGAACTCCGGTGTTGGGCTTACGTACAGTTTGTACCCGTGTTTTTCCTTGGGGCGGCCATTCATATGTGCTCCCTGCCGGGACTGCCACTGGAGCCAGCCGCCGAAGGGCAGCGAAGACTGAATCTTAGACCAGCGCTGGTCGAGTAGCTTGCGATGCCGCTCCATTTGCAAGTACGCGAGAACGGCTTCTTCGGAAGGAAGACGCCGCCGCCACCGCTCGGACAAAGGTATCCGATTGTAGAAATACAAGCGTGCGGATAAACGCGCGGTGTCGTCGAGATCGAGCATCTGGCCGTAGCCAAGCGCGGAGAGCGTCAACCGGGCGATCATACCCTCAGGTTGAGGCTGATTAGCATCGCTCTCATAAATGAGCTCGAAGGCGTTGCTGCCACTGACAAATCGGTCGCCGTGCTGCATCTCGAGGACACCGTCGAGTACGAGTTGCACAATCGCCTGGTTGCAAGAATCGCCGAATTCGGCCTGGAGGTATGAGGGCAATGGCCCAGGCTGAAGCAACGTGAAGTAAAGCAGCGCGCTATTCCGGCAGACCGCTTTGATGGTCGAAAATGTGCTATCTCGCGGGACCAGCACGCCGTAGAACTCAGGATCGTTTTTCAGGTCCTGGAAAACCTGCTGTTTTTCCGGCGGCAACCGATCGAAAAGTATGAGCTCGAAAGCGGGATTGGCGCGAAAAATCGATCCGCGTACGTCTTTGAGGGCGACTTTGTCATCCTTTGATGGCGGCTGCCGCGCTTCACCGTCCGGGGGAAGCGGTGACTCCATCACTTCTGCGGTTCCTTTTTCTCCAGTTCGGCCCTCCGAGCCTTTAGTTGTTCCAGTTTCTGTTCCAGCTTGGCCTGCTGCGCGTCTAATTCCGTGACATTCTGCGGTTGCATGTTCTCCTGTAGTGCCGATTCCTGCGCCTCCAAAGCGGCGAGTTGCTGTTTCAGCTGCTGTTTCAGCGCGGAGAACATTTGCGCTTGCTGCTCAGGAACAGCTTGCTGGACAACAATCGACGGATGGACAACGCACCCATGTGTAATCTCGGAACAGGCTGTACAGTCGTTTGTGCAGTGTGTACAACCGTTGGAGCAGGCCGTGCATCCGTGCGTGCATGCGGAGCAGGCCGTACAAGTGCAACCGCATGTAGCTGTGCAGGCTGAGCATGCGGTACACGCTGTGCATGCCGAACAGCCGGCCGTACAAGCGCTGCAGGCCGTACAACCCCCCGTGCAGGCCGTGCAGGTGCAGCCGCAGGTTTGCTGCGTACAAAACGTACAACCGACCTGGCACACATGTGTATGCGGATTCACGACCGGGTCGCAAAAACTTCCGCCGGCGCAGGTCACCGGATGTTGAACATTGCAGACTACCGTCTGAGGTCCGCATTCGGCGGTGAGCGCGGTGCATGTCCCGGGAGGGCACGCCTGAGCGAATGCCGGGAACACGCCCGTCATCAGATCACGAACTCTGAAGGACATGGCTATCTCCTTGGGTCCTTACTTTTTGCCGGCTTGCTTGTTTTGCAGTTCCGTGCGGCGAAGCTTCAGTTCCTCGAGAGCATCGGTCAGCTGCTTTTCGAGCGCATCCACTTCTTCGACCGATTGGGGCTTCAGGCTCTCTTCAGCCGCCTTCTCCTGTGCCTCAATCAGAGCGAGTTGCTGCTTCAGCTGCGTCTTCAGGGCGGATAGTGCCTCCAGCGAAGTCTCCGGAGTGGGCCCCGGGACAGGAGGGGTGGGAATGCTAATCGCTGATCCGCACGGGGTGCAAGCGGACAAAATCGAACAGCCGAGACAACTGCGAATGGTGCAGCCGCAACTCGGGTGGAGCGTGCACACGCCGCACGCCGAGATTACAGTGCAACCACAACTCGGGTGAATACTGCAGCCTGAGCAACCACAGGTAAGAGCCGAGCACACACAACTCGG
>JAFAUR010000072.1 GCA_019243205.1 Acidobacteriaceae bacterium
GAAGAGAAGACTGAATTTTCGGTCATCCTCACCGCGGCCGGCGCGAATAAAATTAACGTCATCAAAGTCGTGCGCGAAATCACCTCGCTCGGCCTCAAAGAAGCCAAGGATCTGGTGGATGGCGCGCCCAAGCCGATCAAGGAAGGCGTAAATAAGGACGAGGCGGAGGCGATCCGGAAGAAGTTTACCGACGCCGGAGCCACGGTCGAAGTAAAGTAAGCACCGGGTGCCTCGGGTATACCGGGTGGTTTTTGAGGGATAGCCGCGTCGGTTGACGTGGCTAATCCCTATTGTGCTATTCTTAAGTAGTCGTCGAGCCCGGGACGGTCCAGCATCCAAATTGCGGTGTCAGTTTCTTAGAAGTTCTCCGCAGACTCGTGTGAGTCAGCGGAGTTTTCGCATGCCCAAATTTGCGTTTCGTCGCAACCCTCTTGTTTCGCAGCGGCCGAATTCGGCTGAGCTGTTCCAGACAAGGTTTACCTCGTTATCGTCACTCACGATCTTTCTCAAGAGTTTTTCTTCTCGTGCGGTCGCGTTTGTAGCTGCCGCGCACGCATTTGCTGGTGAATCGCCGGATTCACCGCTGATGGCCGCTGCCGCATAGTGCTCCGGGTGGCGGCTTCTTACAGCGATTGCTGAATGTCGTTATTGCTAGTTGGTTTCCAAAAGGACAAAGCGTAGATGCCCAACGTGTCAAGTTCTCTCCGCGAGAGAGTTGATTTTTCGAAGATCAAGACTTCGATTCCTATCCCCAACCTTATTGAAGTGCAGAAGCGTTCCTACGAGCGTTTCCTGCAGATGGACCTGCTTCCCAAGGAGCGTGAGGATGCCGGTCTGCAGAGTGTTTTCAGCTCCGTCTTCCCCATTTTCGATTTCCGCGGTCTCAGTCAGCTCGAGTTCGTCGATTATTCGATCGGCAACTGGGAGTGCAAGTGCGGAAACCTGAAAGGGCTTCATCACCTTCGTACCATTTGCCGCAACCCCAATTGCGGCGCTGAAATTCGTACCGACCCGTTTCACGCGGGCGATGTCCTCTGCCACAAGTGCGGCACGTTCAACAAAAACATCGTCACGTTCTGTAACCGTTGCGGCGACCCGGTCGCGCTCCAGCTGAAGTACGACGTCCCGGAGTGCGAGGAGCGCGGCATGACGTATGCGGCGCCGCTCAAAGTCACCATCCGTCTGACCGTCTACGACAAGGATGCCGAGACCGGGAACAAGACCGTTCGAGACATCAAGGAACAGGAAGTTTTCTTCGGCGAGATCCCGCTGATGACGGACAACGGAACGTTCATCATCAACGGCACGGAGCGCGTAATCGTATCGCAGTTGCACCGTTCGCCGGGCGTGTTCTTTGAACGCGTGCAGACGCAGGGGTACTACCTCGGCAAGATCATTCCTTACCGCGGCAGCTGGGTGGAATTCGAGTACGACAACAAGAACCTGCTGTACGTTCGCATCGACCGCAAGCGCAAGTTCTACGGCACGGTATTTTTGCGGGCTCTCGGGCTGAAGACGGATGCCGATATCATCCGCGCGTTTTACAAGCTATCGACCATTTCGCTGAAAGACGGCAAGTTGTTCTGGGGTGTCAATGACAGCCTGATCGGGATGAAACTGTCGCACGCGATTCTCGGCAAGAACGGCGAGCAGGTGGTTCCGCAAGGGCGCAAGATCACCAACTCGGTATTCCGCGAAATCCAGAAAGCGAAGCTCGAGCAGGTGGAAGTGGCGTCGAACGACCTCGAAGCAGCGTTCGTGGCGTCCGACGTGATCGACATGTCGACTGGTGAGGTGCTGATCGAGGCGAATCATGAATTAACCTCGACCGCTTTTGCCAAGCTTGCCGATGCCGGGATCGAAAGCATCGAGATCTTCTTCCCCGACCGCGATGATGCAGGAAATGTGATCTCGGCCACCCTGCGCAAGGACGCCGTAAAGAGTCAGAACGACGCGTTGCTCGAGATCTATCGCAAGCTCCGTCCTGGTGATCCGCCGACCCTCGATACGGCGACACAGTTATTCCAGGGCATGTTCTTCGATCCGCGCAAATACGACTTTTCGCGCGTCGGTCGCATGAAGTTCAACATTAAGCTGTACGACAAGGCGGATGAAACTCCGCTCGATAAGCGTACGCTCGATCAGAAGGACTTCAATGATACGATCCTTTACCTGCTGAAGCTCCGTAAAGGTATCGGCACGGTCGACGATATCGACCACCTGGGTAACCGGCGTGTCCGCGCGGTTGGCGAACTGCTTGAAAATCAGTTCCGCATCGGCCTGGTCCGCATGGAGCGTGCCATCAAGGAAAAGATGTCGGTTTACCAGGAAATGTCGACGGCGATGCCGCACGACCTGGTGAACGCAAAGCCGGTGATGGCAGCCATCCGCGAGTTCTTTGGCTCGAGCCAGCTCTCGCAGTTCATGGACCAGACGAATCCGCTATCGGAAATTACCCACAAGCGGCGTCTGTCGGCACTGGGACCGGGCGGCCTTTCGCGTGAGCGTGCCGGATTCGAAGTCCGCGACGTCCACCCGACGCACTACGGCCGTATCTGTCCGATTGAAACGCCGGAAGGTCCGAACATCGGTCTGATCTCCTCGCTCTCCTGCTTTGCTCGCATCAACGAATACGGATTCATAGAAAGTCCGTACCGGCGGGTTCGCGAAGGCGTACTCGTGGACGAGGTTCGCATCCTGAATCCGGGTGAAACGCACTTCAAAGTCGGGCAGGTCGTTCCACGAGATCAGATCCTAGAGGCCAACGGCAAACTTGCTGAAGGCCGTCAGCATGCCGAATTCGAGGCTCACTCGGATTACTTGTCAGCCTGGGAAGAAGACAAGTACATCATTGCTCAGGCGAACGTGGCCATCGACGAGAGCGGGCGGATCGTCAACGATCTCGTCAACGCGCGACAGGCCGGCAACTTCGTCCTGAAGCATCGGGACGAGGTCGAGTATATGGACGTCAGTCCGAAGCAGCTGGTCTCGGTGGCGGCCAGCCTGATCCCGTTCCTCGAGAATGACGACGCAAACCGCGCCCTGATGGGATCGAACATGCAACGCCAGGCGGTGCCGCTGCTGCGTGCCGAAGCTCCCTACGTGGGAACCGGTATGGAGCGCGTGACGGCTCGCGACTCAGGCGCGGTTGTCATCTGTAAGCGTGCCGGCGTGGTGGATTCGGTCGACAGCGAGCGGATCATCGTTCGTGTCGAAGCGGGTGCTCACGAAGGGCAAATGTCGCGCGAAGTTGGCGCTGATATCTATCAGCTGACCAAGTTCAAACGGTCCAACCAGAACACCTGTATCAGCCAGAAGCCGATCGTTCATCAGGGCCAGAAGGTCCGGAAGGGCGATGTGCTGGCGGACGGTCCTTGCACCGAGGTCGGCGAACTTGCTCTTGGGCGGAACGTGCTGGTGGCGTTCATGCCGTGGCGCGGTTACAACTTCGAAGACGCCATCGTGGTGAGCGAGAAGCTGGTCAAAGACGACTACTACACTTCGATCCACATCGAAGAGTTTGAGATCGAGGCTCGCGACACCAAGCTGGGGCCGGAGGAAATCACGCGCGATATTCCAAACATCGCGGAGAGCTTCCTGCGGAACCTGGACGAGAGCGGCATCATCCGGATCGGCGCGACCGTCAAGCCGGGCGACATCCTGGTCGGCAAAGTGACTCCGAAAGGCGAAACGCAGTTAACTCCGGAAGAGAAGCTGCTGCGGGCGATCTTCGGTGAAAAGGCCGGCGACGTGAAAGACGCTTCGCTCTACTGCCCGCCTGGAATCGAAGGCACGATTGTCGATTGCAAGGTGTTTTCGCGGAAAGGCGCGGAGCTGGATGAGCGCTCGAAACAGATCCTGCAGTTGCAGGAAGAGCGTCTCCACCGCAACCTCGAAGACGAAAAGCGCATTCTGAGTGACGAGCGTGCCAAGCGCCTGGAAAGCCTGCTCAAAGGCAAAGAGCTGCTGGCCGACCTGCACGACGAAAAGACCAACAAGAAACTCCTTTCGAAGGAAGCCCCGCTGACGCGTGACGTGCTCGAAAAGCTGCGCGCGCGTGACCTGAAGCGCATGCGGCTTTCGACTAAGGATGTCCGTATCAACGAGCAGATCGACGAGATCGAAGAAATGACCTCGCGTCAGATTGCCGTGCTCGAAAAGATTACCGAAGAGAAGATCGCCAAGCTCCGCAAGGGTGACGAACTTCCTCCTGGCGTGATCAAGCTGGTGAAGGTCTACATCGCCATGAAGCGCAAGCTTTCGGTTGGTGACAAGATGGCCGGACGCCACGGTAACAAGGGCGTGATCGCTCGCATCGTTCCGGAAGAAGACATGCCGTATCTGCCGGACGGCACTCCGGTGGAGATCGTGCTGAATCCGCTGGGCGTTCCGTCTCGTATGAACGTGGGGCAGATTCTGGAAACGCACCTGGGTTGGGCCGCGGCAAAGCTGGGCCTGCACTTCGCGACACCGGTATTCGATGGCGCGGCGGAGCGCGACATCAAGGAGCAGTTGACGAAGGCGGGCCTACCGACTTCGGGCAAGATCGAGCTTTACGACGGTGTGACCGGCGTGCAGTTCGAGCAGCCGGTGACGGTCGGTTACATCTACATGCTGAAACTCAGCCACCTGGTTGACGATAAG
>JAFAUR010000002.1 GCA_019243205.1 Acidobacteriaceae bacterium
TCACTTCCGCTTCTACTGTTCCCCCGCTGATAGCCGCCTCCGTGAATGATGATGGCTATCGGGTGCGGGCCCTCTCCGGCCGGAGGGTAGTAGTCCATTGTCAGAATTTGACCGTCAGCTTCTCCGTATTTCAAGCCTTCCTGCGTAAGTTGGCGCGTGTCTGCCCCGTTGCTGCCGATTGCTGTGACAAGAGCAAATGCGAGAGTGATCGAAACCGCAGCGGAGCGCATGCCAGCAATATATCTGTTCTGCGGCACAGCAGCATAAGATTGGGGGTGCAATGACCGGCATCAATCGACGTGAGTTTCTGGCCGTTCCGGTGGGAAGTAGTTTGGCTGGTTCTCTTTTCGCGTCCGAAGGCGATGTGGGATGGCAGCGCCGCATTCGCCGTCTGGGGCAGCTGAATATGACGGAACATGACCCGGTCGAGATGAACGTTGAGGAATGGGCCGACTACTGGGCCAGCCTGAAAGTAGACGCGGTCCAAGTGAGCGTGACGGGCATCCTGGCGTTCTATCAGACCAAAGTACCCTTTCATCGCAAAGGCAAATATCTCGGTGAGCGGGACTTCTTCGGCGAATGCTGTACTGCCGCTAAGAAACGCGGTCTGCGTGTGGTGGGCCGCATGAGTCCCGACTTGAACTGGGCAGAGGCATTACAAGCTCATCCGGAATGGTTTCAGCGGGACGGAGAGGGAAGGCCGGTCGCTTTGAGTGAAGACCCGCGATTATTCCGAACGTGCATGTTCACCGGGTACATGACCGAATACATGCCCGCCATCATGCGTGAAGTGAACTCGCTGTATGATGTGGATGCTCTGTTTACCAACGCATGGCCGCCACTAGGCCGATTGCCGGATTGCCATTGTTCTGTTTGCAAAGATCTGCCGAAGGTGGGCACCATCGACTACTGGGATCGCTTCAACCAGCGGACCACCTATCTTTGGAAACTGTACGACGGCATTGCCAAAGAGAAGCGTCCAGCGAACTTCTACTTTGCCAATTTGGGCGGTGGCATTCGCTCCTCTGCAAACCTGGTGGCGCTGGGTGAATTGTGCGAATGGTTCCAGTGTGACAACCAAGGCCGCGGCGGGGACGATACTCCCATATGGGCGTGTGCCTCGCAAGGCCGCGTTTGTCGTGCTGTGCAGGAAGGCAAGATGGCGACCAACGTAACCGGTGCGTGGTCAACCGGGCCTGTTCGATGGCGCTACGTTGCGAAATCCGAACTGGAGCAGCGTATGTGGTTCAACGAGACGGTAGCGAGCGGAATGGTTCCTTACCATCACGTCATCGCGCCGAGAAAGGCCTGGGTGAGGATCGCAGGGTGCTCCAACCTGCGCGCGAGTTCTTCCAGTGGACAGCGCGGCACGATCCGCATTTCCGGAACAAGGACAGCATCGCCGACATTGGCGTTGTGATGGGACAGCGTACAAACCTGTTCTACAAAGCACCGGCGGGCGTAAATGTCACGGACTACATGAATGGACTTTACTCTGCGTTGCTTGAGGGTCGCTTCTTCTTCGATTTCGTGCATGAGGAAAAACTGTCCGCAGACGCGCTGCAGAAGTACAAAGCGTTGATTTTGCCCAATGTGGCGCTGCTCAGTGACCAGCAATGCCATTAAATCGCCGACTTCGTCGATCGCGGGGGCTCGGTCCTGGCGACCTTTGAGACGAGCATGTATGACGAACGCAATCGAAAACGATCAGACTTTGGCTTGTCTGAAGTCTTCGGTATCCGCAAGAGCGAAGAGGTAATCGGCACGAACGGGAACGCATATTGCGCGCGGATCGAAAGGCCGCACGACGTGCTCCGGGGCTTTGAGAATACTGACTGGATTGCGGGGGCAGAGTATCGAGTGCCGATCGCGGCAGTTGATGGACCAATTTTGACCGTTGTTCCCGGATCTGTCGCGTATCCGCCGGAGTTGTCGTATCCCAGTCCTTCGCACACGAACGGGCCTGCTCTCGTCATGCGCCAGAAAGGCCGGAGCAGACTCATCTATATACCCGGAGACGTGGAGCGAACATTGTGGCGCTCCGGGCATGGTGATCTGAGTTTGCTTTTGAGGAACTGTGTACGCTGGGTGGCCGGCGACGAGCAGCCCGTTCGGATAGACGGCCCCGGACTGATCGAAGCATTCGCGTGGGAAACGGATCCCGGGTTCGCGGTTCACGTTCTGAATTACACAAACCCGGCGGCGCATAAGGGCTGGATTCGCAGCTTTCCACCGATCGGGTCACAGACGGTCGCGCTGAAAGTGCCGGATCGCCGTCGTGTCGTTCGCGGCGAGCTACTCCGTTCCGAGACTGCGCTGCCGATTCAGGTTTCGGACAACACCGTTACGTTTACCATCCCGCGTGTTGTCGATTATGAGATCGTGGCTCTGTATGCCATGTGACCGCATCGTTGCAATTGCGGATGATCTGACGGGCGCTCTTGAAATCGGAGCTAAGTTCGCAGCTCACGGATTGCAGTCGATTGTAACCACTAATGCGGTGCACGGAAACAACTGCGACGCTCCGGTTTGGGTGATTGATACCGAGACCAGACATGCACCACCGATTGAAGCTGCGATGGTAGTCCGCAGGGCGGCAGAACTGGCCCGGCAGCATGACACGCAACTCGTCTACAAAAAGACGGATTCGACTTTGCGCGGAAACATAGCCGCAGAACTGGAAGCTTTGCAGGGCGTCTTTTCAGAGCAACAGCTTTTGTACGCGCCGGCATATCCCGAACTCGGGCGCACAGTGAAGGACGGAATGCTGTTTGTAGACGGAATGCCTGTCCACGAAACCGAGTTTGCCAACGACCGGTGGAGTCCGGTTCGTGATTGCCGGGTTCACGCGGCGCTCGGCCGTGTGCTAGCAACCGTGATGGATGGCGAGACCGCTGACGATGTCGAGAAAGCGGCGAGTTTGGTTTTAGCGAACACTCCGCCACGGATCTGCGCCGGACCGGCGTCGCTGGCGGGAGCGCTTGCTCGGAAGATCGGCTACGGCACGGCGTCACAGGTTGTGAAGGCAAGGCGGTGCTTGGTAGTGAACGGCAGTTTGCATCCAAGTTCGCTCGCTCAGATCCATGCGGCCCGGGACGAAGGTATATTCGACGGCGTTTGGGAGCTGTTGGATGAACATGTTGAAGGTGAAGGCTCCCAACGGGCTGCGAGCGTCGGGGATTTAGTGCGGAGGAAGTTGGAGGACGGCCGTTACGATGTGTTGGTTGTGTTCGGTGGCGACACAGCGTTCGGAATTCATCGCGCGCTGGGATCCACCCCGTTTGAGTCTATTCGTGAGATTACGGCGGGAGTTGCTGTTGCTCGATCAGCCGATCTGTTGTGGATCACAAAGGCCGGCGGCTTCGGGTGCCCTGGACTCCTCCGAACTATACGAGAACAACTGACATGAATTCATTTGCAATTACCGTTGGAGATTCAAGCGGCGTCGGACCGGAGATACTACTGAAGGCGTTTCGTGAAGGTGGGCTCAAGCACCCGGTGATTGTGTATGGAGATCTAAGCGCCCTGGAGTACTACAACCGCCTGCTTGGATTCGGGACTCCTCTGCGGGCCGTGTCTGACCCCGGCGATTACGTTCCTGGCACGCTCAATGTCCTTGATCATCACCTGCTTACTCGCGACGACATCACGCCCGGTATCTTGAATGCAAAATCAGGAGCGGCTGCTCGTGAGTACGTTGTTCGAGCAGCGAAAGCTGCTCTGGCGGGGCAGGTGGCTGGGATGGTCACCTTGCCCATGAATAAGGAGGCAACGCAGAAGAGTGACCCCGGCTTTGTCGGGCACACCGAACTGATTGGGGCGGTGTGTGGCGTCTCCGACGTGACCATCATGCTTGCCTCAGACCAACTGATCGTCACACACGTGACCACCCACTGCTCACTGGCCGAGGCGATCGCGCGCACAAAGCAACTCCGCATCCGCACCATTTTGGAACTGACTACAGGCGCGGTTCGGAAGTTGATCCCGAATCCGCGAATTGGGGTGGCCGGTCTCAATCCGCATGCCGGAGAGAACGGACTGTTCGGCAGAGAGGATATTCAAGAAATCGCGCCGGCAGTGGAATGGGCGCAGGCGCAAGGGATGCCCGTTGCGGGACCATTTCCGCCTGACACTTTGTTCTATCTGGCGGTTCGTAAGAAACGGTTCGACGCAATAGTCTGCATGTATCACGACCAGGGACACGTGCCGTTGAAACTTCTGGATTTCGAAGGCGGAGTGAACATAGCGCTCGGTATACCCATCGTAAGGACATCGGTCGATCACGGAACTGCGTTCGATATTGCAGGCAAAGGCATTGCGGAGACAGAAAGCTTCCTGAGGGCGCTTGACTACGCGGCTCGGCTTGCAACGCAGCGCTGACTTAAGGCACGCTTGATAAGCTTGCCGCGTATCTTCAAGTGTTACTCGCGTCAGCGGTCATACTCGCTGGCGTTCCGTTACAAGTGCAATCGCCCTCACCACAAGTTTTCGGCCCCGACCACATCACAAACGTGTACCGAGTATCGCTTGACAGAGGCGCCTTATTGCTCGAGTCGATCGGCGATGTCATCAAGCAAAAGAACATACGGGACGGGCAGGTTATCATCAGCTCCGGATCGGTGCAGGAGTGCACATACCACTATGTGGCGTCCACAGCTCTGAAGGCTCAAAACGAGTATAGGACTGTGAAAGGCCCCTCCGAGATACTGAGCGGCGGCGGAATCATTGCCGATGGAGAACCGCATATACACATCGCACTTTCGAGCCCGGAGAAAGGCGTCTATGGAGGTCACCTGGAAAAAGGGTGCCGTGTTCTCTACCTTGCTGAATTTACGATCTTCCAATATGCCGGGGCGCCGCTCACGCGCAAGTCAAACGAGAACGGGATTCTGTTGTTACAACCGAAGTAAGTCGAAGCTGCATGCATTCACGCTCGTTATTATTCATTGCTGCCATCGTGCTGATGGCGTCAACCTGATTCTTCGTCCGTTTTCCGTGGCCACCGGCTTTGATCCAACCAGAATTCCGCGATATGGTTCAGTCACGCGAGTTCCAAGCTGAATCCACTACGACAGCCAGCACTGCCGCCTGATTCGTCTGGGCGTACAATCGCGACGTCGCGGATGTGTTCTGTGCCGATCGCGCCCCGATACGCGCTAATGGAAACTGAGCTGTCGGCGGTGTAGATCGCGAAATACGGCCAAGGGTCTGGTAATCCAGTTCCGGGAGGTAAACACCGTATTCCCTACCCTTCCGGACCACTGACGGCTAATCGGCACGGCGACGCCTCCGGCATGCCCGATTTTCACGTCCAACCAGATCGAAGAGTAAAGCGCGGTTATTTGGCCATGCATCGCGTTCGATC
>JAFAUR010000217.1 GCA_019243205.1 Acidobacteriaceae bacterium
TTGAGTTTGCGGATTTCCCCGAGAATTTTGGCGAGTCGGTTGGCGAGTTGGTCGAGACGGTGCTTGGGAGCACCGTCCGGCAGCGAACGGCGGAACATCTCGACGGCATGTTGGGCGAACAGCAGCGAATCGACTACACCGTCCAGACCGCTGCGCGGTGATGAACTCGGGGCTTTCGGTTGCGGAGCGAGATGCCGAGGTTGCGATCGGGCCAAATGAAACTCGCGCTGTAAATCGGCTCCTGCAACGTCTACATAGCGCATCGTCATCTCGGGATTAACGTGGCCGAGCAGCTTCATGAGCGCAGGCAAGCCCACCCCTGCGCGGACCATCTCACTGGCATATGTGTGCCTGAGTTGGTGCGGAACAATGCGGATGCGGATACCCACTGCAGCGACAACGTCGGGCAGGTAGGAACGCAGTTGCTTTACAAGGGTCTGCTTATGGCGCGGGCGGGCCAAGAGCCTGCCGTCGAATGGGAGTGGATCGAAAGATCGGAAGAAACGTAAACGATGAACGAGTTGGCAGACGAACGAGTCCACCGGGACCATTCGCTCAGTCTTCAGCTTGCCAAGAGGAACGTGAATGGCCCATCGTTCCTGGTCGACATGGTGGAGGCAATCATAGGCAAGGTCTACACATTCCCCAATGCGCATTCCAGTGTGACGCATGAGCAGCAAGACATTGGAGGGGAGATCATTACGGCGGATCAGCTCCTGCTGGATTAGATGATCGTGCTGGGCGGTCAAGGAGCGTGGCAGCCTTTGCGGCGCGCGGGGGATATCTTCGCGACGAATCAGGTGGGCGAGATCGGGGATCTGCGCACTCCAGGAGAGTTCTTGCAGAATACAGCGCAGAAGAAGTAGGCGAGCGATGTAGACCGTCTCTGCCAAGTTTTGCGAGCGCAGGTTGACAAACCAGCCAAGGATGTGAGGCTCGCGGCGCAGTTGATTTAGCGAGTCAATGTCGGGATGCTGCTCACAAAGATAGATCAAAAAGCAGCGGACCACGCAACGATACTGACGGGCGGAGGCTGGACATAAAGCAGCGGCCAGAGAGGCAATGGCTTTCTGGAACTGCTGTACTAACGGATGTTCCAGTGGAGCATAACGGCAGAGTTTTATCATTCTTTGCCCGGTGCGGGTCTAATGTGCTGCGTCACGGCTTTCGCATACTGTTGGTAGACCTCAAGAGGTGTGACTTCGACGTAGACCATCGTCGTTTCTATTTGCGCGTGGCCCATCAACTGCATCAGAGCCGGTAGGCTGACACCAGCGCGGACCATATCTGACGCAAAGGTATGCCGGAAGCGATGTGGGTTGGCCGCTTTTACGCCGGTGGTTCGGCGGTGGTAGCGAAACAACGAGCGTAATCCTGCCGGAGTCATCTGGGTACCGCGAGCGGGACCTTTGAGAGAAACAAACAGAGCGTCTATCGCAGTCTGTGGCCGTTCGAGACGTAGATAGTGGTCGAGGAGCTCTGTTGCCTCCGGGGCCAGCGGGAGGAAGCGAGTCTTGTTGCCTTTGCCGCGCACGCGGATCTGCGATTCCGATAGCAGCAAATCGTCTCGTCGCAAATTCAGGACCTCTTGCGATCGAAGCCCCTCGAGCAACATCAGCCCCACGATAGCCAGGTCCCGTGAGTTCCGAAAACTAGACCAGAATCGCGCCACTTCATCCACGGACAAAGGCACGATGGTTCGTTTGGCAGTCTTGACGCGCAATCGGCTTAAGGCCGGTCGCGGCCTGCCGATGCCCATGGGCGCTCGCTGCCAGTACGTCGACTGTAGCGCAGGAGCAATCTGACCTGGAGCCCCGGGGAAGGCGACTCGCAGAGCGCGATCGACGATGGCTACACGTTGGTTGATAGTGGCGCCCGTCAAGTCGCGTTCTTGACTAGATTGGAATCGCACATAGTCGAGCAATGTCGATTCAGTGAGTGCATCTTTGGTGACCTTATCTGTGTGATGAACACTCTCCCACCATCGAAGATAGTGCAACAACGCGTCTGCGTAGGTTCGCAGAGTTGCGTCGGCCAAGCGGCGGAGTGTCTCGTAATCGAGATACTGGTTGATCCAGACGATTTCACGACCGGTGGTCTGTTCGATGACGCGATACGGGCATCGCACATGATTGTTGGAGGGCTTGTGCACCACCCGGAAGGTCATCATCGCGCCTCCTCCAGCAGAGATTGGAACTGGCGTGCATCGCCGTCATGGAGGAAAAAGCTGTTCGGGTCATGACCATCAGGCAATTCAAGGCGTCGAACGCTTACTCCTTGCGCCCAAAGGCGGCGCGCCAGGCATTGTGAAGCACATCGACCACTGCCATTGGCATCAGCATCGAAGGCAACATAGACTGTCCGAGCGACATCACACAGTTGCTGAAATTGACGTGCGTTGAGATGATTTCCCAGCGAGCAGGTAACGTTGCGAAAGCCGGCTTGCCACAGCACGGCATAGTCGAACAGGCCTTCCACAAGGATCACCGCTGGATATCGTCGGACATGCTCCCATAAGTACAGACCGCCCTTCGAGCCCGGCATAAATAGATGCGGTGAGGACGAACTCCGGATACTACGGCCATACAGATTTCCGTCCAGCGGAAAAACGATGCGCCGGCTGTAGCTGTCGTGGCTAGAGGCATTGATCAGACCAGCTCGTTGCATCACTGAGAGTGGATACCCAAGCTGCAGCAGGCAACTTCGCAGGCAGCCACCGGGTGCGTAACCGATGCGCATGTGCTCGATCACCTGAAGGGAATGGATTCCCCGCTGATCGAGATAAGCAAGCGCTTCGTTATAGCGGTGGAGCTGAATGCGATAGCAATTGACCACGGCATTCAGCAAAGGCGCTAAGCCGCACCACTCCCGTAGCAAAGTTATAGCCTTGGGAAAGTTCACCTGGTGATAGAGTTCTGCAAAACGAATCACATCACCGCCTCGTCCGCAGCCGTAACAGTAGAACAGGCTCTTGGTGGGATCCACCAGGAAGCTGGGCTTGTGATCAGTGTGCAGCGGGCACAACCCCATCCATCGACCGCGGCTAAGCGCTCGCGCGGGTTGCCAATCATGTGCCTGCAAGTACTCCAGCAGCGGAATGTGCTGCTTCAGTTCATCGAGTGCCTCGCGCTTCACGGACTTTTTGCCTCGAGCCGCAGCATACGGCAGATCGTGCTCAGATCCCAGGCAAAGATGGTGGGTGCTGCAAAAAAGTATTTTCCTGCCACTGCTAGTTTTGCCCAGCAGCACAGGCTGAGTACTCGTCTTCGTACCCAGCGGCGCGAAGTGGACGGATCGGGCAAGCGACCTGGATCTTTGCAGTGCAGCGCTGTCAGCTCGGCAGATTCACCTGCGGCGATTCGTTCATAGACCTGTTGTCGGCAACGCAGGCTGTAGTGTCCCGACGGCGGCAGCCAGTCCGGCAATATCGTGAATGTCTTTCCACACGCTCGGCAAACACCGCGTCGAATCCAGATCCGTTCGTGATGCGCATCGTGCGCTTGCCTAAGGCGCTTGCCATGACCGATGATCGTCGCAGCGTCGCAAACTGGGCACCATCGGGGCAGACGATCCATCGGAACTACCCCGGATCGTTGTTGTCTTCCGTTTCTGGTAGTGCGATAACGAGAATCAGGCTGGCGTGAAGGCCCGGTTCAGACCGTCCCCGCCAAGGTTCAATCTGTTGGCTGGGTCTTCACCCTCCGCAAATGTCAGCCTCCAGTTTCGAACGAAAAAAGAATACTGCTTTGCGTCTCTCCCCGTGAGCTTCTCATTCAAAACATTAGCCGGTTATAAACGGCTTCCCGGTAAAGTGGATCTGCCGATTACCCGTGAGTAGTCCGCCAGCGTAGAGAAATACTCGTCTCGAACGGCGAATTGATTTAGATTTGATGCCCGACGGGTCTACATGCCAGTAGCTTTAGCCAACGATGATGCTCACGGCTGGAGCGTGAAATACCGTCCGTACTCCGCTGCAGTTCTTTCCCAAGAGAACGTGCGCTCGATATGTGCCACACCCTCTAGAAGCATGGAGAAGTACAGTTCCGGACTGTCCGTGAAGATTCGCACTGCGTCCTTTATGGCGAGGAGGAGTTCATCACGCATCGAACGAAAGGTTGCGTTATCGTTTTCGTGATGCCTAGAGGTCCCTATTTGACCATAGGCATCGTTCATGGCTTTCCAATCCTCGATAACGGAAGGGATACCCGCCCGTTCGCGATACAAAAGCCCGGTCGGATGTGAAGACGCACTGTGCCATCGTTCTGCAACGCGAAATACTGCCGGACTGAAACACGCGGCGGATTGCAGCGGCACGACTTGGTGGATGATGCCGCCGGTAGCTCGCGCAATCGCGACTAGTCCATTCATGTAGAACTCGTTTGCCATCCCGAACGGTTCGTAGAAAGACGGCATTAAAGCATAACTTGCACCGTGCAGCGCGGAAAGAAAATGTTCCTTCAGAAGGGGTGGGCCCACGATGACGGAGAGAGGATAGTCTTCGGCCAACTCCCTCAGGAATTCAAATCTTTCGACACCTGCATCACAGGGAATCGGGAAGAATAGAAACCGAGCGCGGCCGCCTCCTTCTAGAAATCCTCTGACAGCATCCGCTGCGACGTCATAACCTTTCTGTCGTTGATCATCCCGTCCGGCCATAACGATCCATGAAGACTCGTCACCGTGTAACTCCTCAAGGGTTCCCCCAATAAGGCTGCCCTCACGTGCGCTGTTCTCAAGCGAATCGAGTAACCGGGATCTCTCCCGGATTTTCCATTGCTTAAGGTACGGAATGCCCGACAAGCCCTGAACCGTGTAAGTTCGATCGAATCCTAACTCCGCGAAGGGTCCGTTCGCGATTCCGACAGGGTCGAATTGTCTAATGGTCTGCAATTGCGGCGCCATGATCTTCGTCTGCAACACGTCCTGTCTCAGGTCCAAAGCGAATTGATCCGAAACGGTGAACACCGGTTGTCGCGCGAGCGGAATGGCGCGTTCCAGCACCCCGGACCCGGGTTCGGGCCCCGGACAGGTTGTCGGATCGATTCCGACCATCTCGAGATCTTCAGCGTAGAGTGCCCCGCTGTCATAGCTGTTGTGAAGCGTGATGAATGGCCGATGTAAGGTCCTACTCTCCTGCAGTGCTAAGACGGTCGCTGCGCCCTCCCAATCCTGTAAGAGAAGTACGCAGCCTCTTTGCGGATACAAGTACTCTAGCGCCCGCACGGTCGCGACAGCAAAAAAGAGGGAATCCCGGAGCAGGTTGTCAACGGCGTAAGGGTGTGGGAATCCTGCGAAGAAGTTGTCCTCTTGAGCGCGCAGAAAGTAGAATGGGCACCCTTGGTCTTCGTACTGAAGCAGGCTGACGTGTACGTTTTTCTTTTCTTTTGGACTGCCTCTATGTGAATACTGGACCGGGAATTTCGCAACCCCATTGATCGAGAGGCTAGTGGTGCCTTCGATGCGGTGGTGATACGGCGTAATCACAGCCGGTGCTCGGCCCTGGATGGATCTGAGTGAACCGGGCAGATGGGCGAGTACGGAGGCGATGCCGCCGCGTGGGGCAAAGGGAGTTTCGTACGTGATAATCGCAATGCTTTGTTGCAAGAAATGGCGTCCTGATCTTCTTAATTTCTCGCTTCAAACTCCCGCTTCAAACTCCAGCTTCATTGCGCCCGAGAATTCGGCAGCGTTTGCCTGTTCGCCTTTGACTAATCGTGGATTCGCAAACTCGAAGTTGCAGGAGCAGCGGCCGCATCAGTGCTGATCGTGGCTGCTCCGTTGCTTCGCCGGAGCGCCCAATAGCTCGTGCGACATCGTTGATGAAATCCCAGGGCCGCGCCCAATGGTTTACACCCGATTGTTGTTGGTAACCCGGAAAGTAGGACCGAAACAGGATAGGTCCGCTGTGGTCGCGAAGGGTAGAGTTTGAGCTATCCAAGCGAAACGTACCGTCGCGAACGGAGCCGCCTCAGAGCTGGTCAACCCGAGTCCTCAATGACCTTCTGGATTCGTGCACACCCTTCAGATTCGTTGCAGTCGCCGTGGATCTGGCTACCCTGGATGTATATATAAGGATGCGCTCTCAGCTCCGACTGAGCGGGAGTGGCCCACAAGCAAGGCTTATATGTGGTCACGAGTTCGCTAGCCTCCTGGAGAACGATCTATGTTGCGATTTGCGGCGGGAGTGGCGATTGCGTCTACAGCCTGTCTGAGTTTGGTTGATTTCGCGAATGCGCAGACGACCGAAAAACCCGTTTCGGCCAATCAGCCCACGCTCTACGTCGTCGGCTATGCGCACCTCGATACGGAATGGCGGTGGGAGTATCCGCAGGTTATCAGCGAGTACATTCGCAAGACCATGGAGGATAACTTCAAGCTCATCGACAAGTATCCGCACTACGTGTTCAATTTCAGCGGGGCAAACCGGTATCGCCTGATGAAGGAATATTTTCCGGCTGATTTCGCGAAGGTGAAGAGTTACGTCGATTCGGGGAGGTGGTTTCCGGCGGGCTCGTCGATGGAAGAAGGCGACGTGAATGCGCCCAGCGCGGAAGCCATCATACGGCAGATCCTGTACGGCAATAATTGGTTTCGGAAGGAGCTAGGCAAGGCGAGCGCGGAATATATGCTGCCGGACTGCTTCGGCTTCCCTGCCTCGTTGCCGAGCATCCTGGCGCACAGCGGCGTGCGCGGATTCTCTACGCAGAAGCTGGTCTGGGGCTCGTCGGCGGATGGAGGCGGTCCGGAGTCGCCCGAAAAGACGCCGGAAGGGACGCCGTTTAACGTGGGCGTCTGGGTGGGGCCGGATGGCGCAAGTGTGCTGGCAGGGCTGAATCCCGGTAGCTATAGCGGTGATGTCACCACTGATCTGAGCAAGCCTCTGCCACCTGCGCCTCCGAATCCCATGCTCGAAGACACTCAGAAAAAAATGCAAACGCTGCGGGAGAAACTCGAAGCACAAGAAAAGAACGGAACACGGTTCGATCCGAAGGACATTGAAGAGTTCGTGCGGTTGCGCAACCAGCAACAAGCTCTTTCAAAGGTGCAGGCCGAGCAGGATCTGGACCGGTAC
>JAFAUR010000438.1 GCA_019243205.1 Acidobacteriaceae bacterium
ATCGGCGCAGCCGCCGCATTCTTGACAGATGGCGAAAGCGTTCACGCCTTGATCAACAAAATCGGTACCGGTCCGGGCAATCGTGTCTCCTACTTCGAAGCGCTTCTGCGCTTTCCCAGCCGCAGCCGCTTACCCCGCGATGCCACGGTCGTCTTTTGCCGCTCGCCTCGATCGTAATCTCGGCGCGTCATTGTACTAGGAAAATTTCGGGGCGCCAGCCGTGCGCGCTCATCTTGAATTGACGCTGCTTCCCATATACGATGTACCCGATGTCTTCGGGGATGCCACGTGTGTGTTTCCATTTGTTCATAGCCGCGTTCTGTTGTGGCAACGGGCTGTTTCTACGTGCGCAGGAAGTGCGCGCTACCATGGGAGGCCGCGTTACGGACGAGCAAGGCGCTGTCGTTCCGAACGCCGCGGTGACGGTCGTGTCGGAAGACACCAACGTCAAGCAACAGACTCGAACCAACAATCAAGGCCTCTGGACCGTGCAGTTCCTGGTGCCTGGCCACTACCGGTTCGTGGTCAATGCGTCGGGCTTTAAATCGGAAGAGCGCCGCAACATTGAGCTGCAAGCTTCCGACAACCGGCAGTTCGATGTTCAGCTGCAGCTTGGATCGTCTGCCCAAACGATACAAGTCACAGCGGATCCGCCATTGATCGATACAACATCCGCCACTGTCGGCACCGTGATCACCGAGCAGGAAATCAACGACCTACCTTCGCAATCGCACGTTGCCACCTTGCTCGCAACACTTCTCCGGGCGTTGTCGCCCAGTATCAGAACGGCAACGTCGTACATTTGTGGTGTTACAACGGCGCATCACAGTTCACGGCCAATGGCGGCCGCAATAACATCTACTCGAACGATTACCGGCTCGACGGCATGCCGGACACGAAAGCAGGCGGCGATATCTCATTCATTCCTGCGCAGGATTCGCTCGCCCAGTTTCGCGTAGCCACCAACGCGTACGATGCTGCCATTGAACGCCAGGCCGGGTCCACCATCAACATGCAAACCAAGAGCGGCGGCGACCGCTATCACGGCAGCGCGTATGAGTACAACCAGAACAGCCTTCTGAACGCGAATCTCTTTCAGACGAACCTGGTCGGAGGCGCTGTACCGCCCGTGCACTTCAATGAGTTCGGCTTCACCGTTGGTGGCCCGGTTTGGATTCCGAAGGTTTATAACGGCAAAGAAAAAACGTTCTTCTTCATCTCATGGGACTACACGAACAACACCGATCCGCGCCCCGGCAGCACTCGCAGCGTTCCTACTGCGCTCGAACGCACCGGAGACTTCAGCCAGTCGTTTACTACACAGGTACTCAACGGAAAGTCGACGCGCTTTCCCATCCTGGTTTACGATCCCTCGACTGTAGACAAGAACGGCAACCGCCAGCTGTTTCCACGTCCTCAGGTGTAAGCGCAGAATGCGACGGATTTGTGCTCATCTATATTTCCTTTGGTTAGAGAGGCTTGATTCTGACGGTTGCCGAGCGTGCTCGTGCGTTGATCATCGGGTCCAAGTAGGACTACTCTTATACTTCGCTCGATATGCGTCGTCGATGCGGCAGTGTCGCAAACGGAGCGCGAGGGCAAGGTCTGGTAGGGTGAGGCGTGAGTGAGAGTCGATCGACGCTGTTCCGAGGCCGGCATTTCCGCGACGAAATCATTGTGCTGTGCCTGCGCTGGTATCTTCGTTATCCTCTCAGCTATCGCAACCTGGAGGAAATGATGGCCGAACGCGGTGTGCAGCTGGACCATGCAACGATCGCCCGCTGGGTCTTGCGGTACGCACCCGTTCTGAATGAACGCATTCGATCCCAGATGCGTCGGCCCAATCGCTCCTGGCGGGTCGATGAAACGTACGTTCGTGTAGCGGGGCAGTGGACTTATTTATACCGGGCCATCGATTCGGCCGGGAACACGATTGATTTCCTGCTCTCACCAAAACGAGACCTGACCGCTGCCAAAGACTTTCTCCGGCTGGCGGTTCTGCAGGCTGGCGAGCGGCCACGGGTGATCAACGTGGATGGCCATCCAGCATACCCCTCCGCCCTCGATCAGCTAAAGGAGGCCGGCGAGCTGGGTCAAACTTGCCGATGCCGTCGAGCACCGTACCTGAACAACCTCCTCGAGCAAGACCATCGCTTTGTAAAGAAGCGTGTGGTAGCGAGTCAATGGTTCCGCTCTGTGGATGGTGGCCTGAGCACGATCGCTGGTTACGAAGCAATGAACATCGTCCGCAAGGGGCAGATCCATGGCTGCCCAAGACCGATGTTCTCGGCCAAGCGCTCTTCATAGCCCAAACGCTCGGCATCGCGGCCTAACTCAAAAGATCACAGCTGGCGACTTATGACCCATTAACCTGAATTCCGAAATTAGACATAGGGGAAGGTGGTCATAAGGTGGAAGGGGGATCAGGTTACGAGAGCTGAATCGAACTTCGGCGAAGTTGGGATTTGCCATCGCAAGATGTTGTCGAAGCAACGCGCTTCGTGTTTTCAATCCACCCCAGCTTTCGGATAGGTGAAGCACCAGGCGACGGCCGGCGCGGCCGAGGATGGCTCCGCAGGTCAGCACTTGGATGCGCAGTGTGGCCGGTTGGCGGTAAAGGGGCAATCCGGCGGCGCGTTGAAACTCGGCCAGCAAGTTGAACAGCAGCAGCACGGCGCGGAAGGCAGCCTCAGTAGCGAAGAACTTGTGCATGCAAAATCCATCTGCGCCGAGATCATGCTTGAGTTCTGCGATCCGATTCTCCACATCCGCGCGCCGGTTGTAATCACGCCAGACGTCCTCCACCGCTTGGGTTTGACTGGTTACAAAAACCCGAAAAGTATACCCCGGAACATCAATCAGCTTGCGCCCCATGCTGGGACGCGATTCTCGGACGCGTTCCCGCACAGCGATGAAGCGTCGCTCCGCGTGCCAACTGCAGAGCTGTAACCGGAACTCTCCGACAGCGTAATTTTCATCCAGATCCTGCCCTTGCTCCACCCGCTGCGCAGCACGCTGTACCCAGGGCGTCATGCGCGCGACTACAATGTAGGGCAGACGGCGCTGTTCCAGAAAGCTCAGCAATTCGTCATCGAAGAAGCCCGAATCAGCACGCACCACGCGAATGGTTTGGCGCTGCGACCACAGCGCTAAAGCTTCTTTGAGAAACTCCACTACTCCGCGCGCTGGTCCGCAGTTGCCGCTGCGCAACCAGCCGTGGAGTAGGAAGTGAGCCTCAGCTAGGACCGCCAGCAAGGGATGGTGACTCGGACGCCCAGGCTTGCGCGGGTTGTGCCCTTTCAATGAACCCTCCTGCTCGCCATAGCGCTCAAACACCGTCGAATCCAGATCCAGACTGTAACCGTCCGCTCGTTTGGGCAAGCGCTGCATCTGCCACTCGGCCAGCGGCGCATAGAGCTGATGCACTTCACCCATTCCAAAGCGTCGAAACAGGTTGCGAATGGTGTCGTCGCTGGGAAAGCGCGCCATCCCCAGCCAGGCATGTAAGGCTCGATCGCCCCGCAACCAGTTGGCATGCACAAAGCGTCTCGCTCCCACCAGCACCGCTATCAGAAATGCGATTAACGTCGCTGCTGGATCGATTTGATTATGCGATCGCCAGCGCACCGGCATATGAGTTCGAATCTGACCTAACAAATCGATCCGCTGTAGAAAACTAACGAATACGACCGTCCCGCCAAAGGGCGTGACGGCACGCTGTGTCTCCCGCACGATCAACTGCTCCCTGGATAACAGAGTCCGCATCTCGCGTGGGACT
>JAFAUR010000519.1 GCA_019243205.1 Acidobacteriaceae bacterium
CCTGGGCGCCCATGCCGGCTCACTCAGCGGGAACAAACAGAAAAGAGACCGGCGAGGAGACCTCGAATTTGTTAACGGTTAGACTGAGCTTACCGGTTGTAGGGTCGATCGAGAAGATTACAAACCGGTTTGCTTTCTGATCACCAACAAGGAGGAAACGGCCAGTCGGATCGAACTCGAATGCGCGGGGGAAAGTACCGCCGGTTTCCGCCACTTGGATTTGGTTCAGTTTACCGTCGCCGCGGTTTACGGCAAAAACGGCAATGGTGCCCGGACCGCGATTCGAGGCGTATACGAATTTGCCTGCTTTGTCGACCGCGACCTCTGCCGGCCCATTCTCACCTTTGAATCCAGCCGGTAGAGTGGAAACCTTTTGCAGAGGAAGCAGCACGCCGTTCTCAGAGTTGCGCGCAAAGACCGTGACGAAGGATTCCAATTCGTGAATCAGATACGCATATTTCCCATCGGGGCTGAAGGCGAGGTGACGAGGCCCTGACCCCGGTTGCACCTTTACGAACGGCGGATCGGTGGGCCCCAGCTTTGCGTTTTCAGGATCGATTCGATAGAGACGGATTTCGTCAAGGCCGAGGTCAGGCACGTACGCGAAGCGATTATCAGCTGAAATGACTACTTCGTGTGCGTGTGGTCCCTCCTGGCGCTTCGGGTTCACACTTGAGCCTTTCGCCGTCAGCAGCTCCGACATTGAGCCAAGATGCCCTTCACCCTGGATCGGGAAAACGGCAACTCCGCCCGTGCCGTAATTCGCTACGGCCAGCAACTTCGCTGTGTGATCGACCGCAAGATGACACGGCGCGACGCCATTCGAAGAAGCGCTGTTCAGGAAGTGGAGTGCGCCGGTCTTCCGGTCAATGGAAAACGCAGCAACCGCGCCGTCGACATTTCCTTCAAGCTCGCTCACGGCATAGAGGTATCGGAACTGCGGATCGGCGGTGAGGAACGAGGGATTGGTCACGTCTCCACTGAGGCCGAGAGGCTCCAGCTTTGTGGGACTATTCGAATCGAGGCGGTAAGCGTACACGCCCTTTCCGTAAGTCCCGACGTACAGAAAATACTTCGAAGCAAGGCTGTTTGAAGACATAGTAATCAACAAGGCTGCAACAAAGAAGAACCGCATAGGGGCAGCGTTCATCCTTAACTTTCCCACACAGATGACCGGAATGTTTTCAGATCAGTCGTCGTCCGCTTTGTGCCAGCTGATTCCTGATCATCGCCGCATAAGGCGCGCAGGAATCGGACCGTAGGTCCTCGAGCTTCACGCGCATTTTCCTTTGCCAGTTCGGGTATTGGGCCGTGCTTCCAGGAAGGTTTTGCTGTTCCGTCTCTTTCGTAAAGTCCTCTTGATTGAGAAGAAGAATCAGGGATGATACCCGGGCAAGGAACCCGATGATGGCGTTATGCAAGTGGCCGTCGAGCGCAGGGATGTGTTGCGCGTCACGGGGGTAGGAGTCGGGCAGCAAACGTTCGGCGTGAAGCACATCGAGAAGCCGCTGCTTATCCCTCCGGCGATCTTCCATCTGGCTGTGATAGCCGTTCTCGTCCGCCAAACCGGCGGCGCGACGGGCTTCGATGTCGCGATATGTCCAGAAACCGGCGACGGTCGGGAGGTCGTGCGTCGTTGAGGATACAAGCGCCTGGCGTGGGTATTGTTCACTTCGCTTGAATGATTGATCGGCGCTGTTCTTTTCGAAATAAAAGAGCCGGTAGCTTAGAATGCCAAAGCGCGCGAGCATGTCGCGAATTTCATCCGTGACGGTTCCCAGGTCCTCGCCGATTACAATGTTGCGGCTTCTAACGCTCTCGAGGGCGAGTATGTGTATCAGATCGGAGGCGTTGTCGCGGACATAGATACCGTCGCTCGCACTCGAACCGTTCGGAATCCAGAAGAGTCGAAACAGCCGCATCACGTGGTCGATACGGAGCGCCCCTCCGTGGGCCATGATCTTGCGGATGCTATCGCGATACAGTCGGTATCCATCGTGAACATGCGTTTCAGCATTGGGAGGCGGGAAGGCCCAATCCTGACCTTCGGGCGAGAAATCGTCCGGTGGCGCACCTACGCGACAGCCGTCGACATAGAACCTCCGGTGCGCCCACAGATCCGATCCGCAGCCGTCCGTAGCCACCGCAAGGTCGTGGTAGAGCCCGATCGGCATGCCGACTTGCTTTGCGTGCTGTTGGGCTGCGGACAGCTGTTCGTCGAGAACGAACTGAATGTACTTGTAGAATTCGACTGTCCGCGCGTGGTCGCGCGCAAACCGCCTGGTTGCTTCCGACTCCGGTGATTGGAACGGCTCTGGCCATTGCTGCCATGTCCAGCGGGTTCTGTCCTGTTTGTGGAGTATCTCGTCCAGCGCACAGTACACAGCAAAGTTATCCAGGAGGTCGCCTTCGCGCTTGCAGTATGTATCGAATGCACGCCTGCGTTCTGCGGCATTGCCCCGCCTCAATTCGCGATGAAGCAATTTGAGGAATCGACGTTTTAACTGATCTACTTCGGCGTATGCGACGAATTCACTCTTGCGAAGAGCGTATAGTCTGTCCTGGATTTTGTGCGACCGCAGTAAAACTTGCGCACATCTACAGACGTGAAACTCCGGGACGCGTTCGACATCGATATAAATCAGGTTCTTGTAATAGAGCGACAGCGGGAGGTAAGGGCTCGTGTTGTACGGGACACGATTATGCAGCGCGTGCAAGGGGTTGAGCCCGATGAAGCTGAATCCAATGTCATTGCGAGCCCAATCGATAGTTCTTTCCAGATCAGTGAAGTCACCACATCCCCAATTACGATCGGAGCGCAATCCGTAGAGCGTCACGTTAAAGCCGGCAGTTTTGCCGTCGGCAGTCGGGTTCTCAGGAAGGTAGGCGCGCTCCGGACAAACTACGAGGCTACTCACGCCCGCTACGTTTCCATTGATAGTAAGCGACATGGAGTGATAACCGAGCGGCAACTCTGCGGGCAATGCAAGGCGAAAGCGGGTCCAGCGCTGGTCTCCGAGCATGACGTACCCTACGCGTGCCAACTGCGAGCTTTCGACGGTGCCAGCCATGTGCTGCCCGTCCTCGAGCGAGATCTGATACGAAATAGAGTCGCCCGATGCTGCCTGGAGAATCAGCGGGACAGCTTTATCAGTCTCGCTAATAACCAGAGTTTTTTGAAGCGTAGCAGTTGCGAAAGCAGCAAATCGGTTCTCCCGCTCGCGCTCGAGCGCCCCAAAACTGCTGACGTCCCAACCTAATGACTGAAGTATCGCGCGCCGGACCTGACCCGACGCCTCATGCCGCCGCCGGAAAATGTCCCAATATTCACGATCAATTTTGCATTCATCGGCAGCAAAGAGAAGGGCCTGTTCGTAGTCAGTTGCGCGCCGGAACTCCAGATCGGACATCGTCACTTAATTCTAGGGGTTCAACTTAGAAAGTCCTTAAGCATGGGATAATTTGAGTGTGAGCGATACCCCGGATTTTGAGATTAGCCAGCCGCCGGAGTTGTTTGCCCGGATGGATAACGACGAGGGATCAGAGTTCCGCGATAGTATCATCACCACCACTCTCGATAGCGCCCTGAATTGGGCGCGCAAGAATTCGCTCTGGCCGATGACGTTTGGCTTGGCTTGTTGCGCGATCGAGATGATGTCGATGATGGGCTCACGTTACGATGCGGCGCGGTTTGGAGCCGAGGTGTTTCGCGGCTCACCAAGACAATCGGACCTGATGATCATAGCCGGTCGGGTGTCGAACAAAATGGCGCCAGTAATCCGGCAGTTGTACCGCCAGATGCCGGAGCCCAAGTGGGTTATTTCGATGGGCGCTTGTGCAACCTCGACAGGCGTGTTCAGCAATTACGCACTCGTTCCGGTAAACCAGGTCATCCCAATCGATGTCTACGTTCCCGGATGCCCGCCGCGTCCGGAACAGCTTATTTACTCGATCATGCTGCTGCAAGAGAAGATACAGAGCGAACGAGGCACGGTAAAGCGAACGCTGAATCTGGCGTAGGCCGTTACCGTTTCAACGGGTCTTCTACCCACGGCGGCGTCGCCTCAATCAGCTGACCCAGCACCGGGTCGAGACGCTCCAGCGCTTGCTTCATTTCCCAGGCGATCTTGCGGTAGGAGAGGTGTCCTTTCACTCCGCTCCGCAGGCGTGAAATGTATTCGATTTCTGCGAAATCCATTTTGAAAAGAAATCGCGACCGGGCGGCGAAAGGCAAAAGGTATTGGGCAGCGGGCGCCGGCAATTTGCATATGCCCGCGTCAACCGCCTGCAAAGCCTGTCGATACGCCCGACTCACTCCGGCCAGTTCGACCACGTTCGGAGTTTCGTAGCCAAGCAAATTTGTATATTGCTGTCGAAACTGCTGGCACCGGCGGTGCCGATGCAGATCCCGGTACGCGCCAATGTCCATCACGATGTCGAAGACGTAAGGAGCAGTCCGGAAGTGCCGTGGCAGTTCATTGTGGCGCGCTCTGCCCCCAAGAGCGAATTGCATAAGTTCCTGCCTCTTGGCTTCGGTCCACCCGCACGCAAGTTCGTATAGTGCCCGATAGGGCTGGTTCGAAACCGGATACAGCAAAGTGGCACAGACGTCTGCCTGGACATTGGCCGGTTGGAGCAAATCGACCGCTGCCCCGCCCTGCTCTCCTGTTACTGGGGGAAGATGATCGGCGGCCCATTCCGCCAAATCGGCGCGAAGGCGGATGGCAGAATCATCGCGTTCCGCATGTCGCGCCAGCGTCGGAGCGAGTGGTTCGGCTTCGTTCGCTTTATCCCAAATACAATCCGGGGCGATGGCGCACGCATTGCTCAATTCGGCTGCGATATCGCGCAGTTCCTGGTACTCGGAAGCCTTAAATCGTCTGATCTGTTTTTCAAGCGTTCGGATGCTCGTGACCTGACCCACTCCGGTCGGGATGCCGAACGGTAGCAGGCAGCGCGCGATATCGAACGCACGAGCGGCGATGTTCCGCGCATAAGTTTCCGGCTTCATGCCCTCAGGGATCGGCAGCGTTGTCTTGAGGTAATCCAAAGCACCCTGGTGCACTTCGCGGTAGCAATCGAGCAGGGCGTTCGCGGCGCTTTCATAAATCCGCGCTTCTTCCGCGCTGAATTCCGGAGGGACCACGACGTCGCTTTTCGAGAAATCCTGGTATCGCGAACTGCGAGCCTGTCCATCCCAAAGCTGCTCGTCCTCAATCTCGGTGGCCGCCAATTCCGAAATTCCTTCGAAGCAGATCGTGACATGTCCGAGATCAGCAATCGAAGCATGGCCGTATTGAAAATAGAAGCTCTCGAGGAACTTGGCGGAGTCGTGCGTTCGCACCCAATCGATCGATTCGTGGATGGAATCAGGCGACCGGCTGTAACGGGCCAGCGCGTATGCCAATTTCTCAGGCGGCATCGGAGCAACGCTCAGAACGCGTTTGGAGGACGGATTTGGCAACATGTGTTCGTATGCAAATCAGGATTAAACGGCTACATCCGGATGCACATCTTCCAGAGTACGCACACGGACCATCTGAAGATGCGGGACTCGATATTCGGTCCATAGAAGGCACCATTTTGGAACCGGGTGTGCCGCAAGCTATCGCTACCGGACTCGCTTTAGAGATTCCTTCCGGCTACGAAGTGCAGGTTCGGCCGCGCAGCGGACTGGCGCTCAAACATGCCATCACAGTGCCTAACGCGCCTGCGACTATTGATCCGGGCTATCGTGGCGAGCTTCGGGTCATTCTTCTGAACCTGGGAGGGCTTCCGTACGAAGTACACACCGGTGATCGCATTGCCCAAATGGTCGTGGCGAAATACGAATCGGTCGAATGGGCGGAAGGCGAATTGGCAGATTCTGCCCGCGGAGTGGGAGGATTCGGATCTTCGGGGCGCTAGCCTTGACCGTCGATTTCGGCAGTCAGCTTACTAGCGAGCGGCTGTTGCTGGCCGGCATATTTGTTGCCGAGCTTCTTATAGTACGGAACAGACACGGATGAAGAAAGCTGCTCGAATGTAAATGAACAGATTCGCATACCAGGGTACAGGGCAACCGGCATGATGCCCAGATTGCTGAGCTCCAGCGTCGCTTTACCGCGCCAGCCGGGATCGAACAGCCCGGCTGTTCCGTGGACGATAATGCCGATGCGCCCGAGACTCGACCGTCCTTCCAGTCTGCCTAGCACGTCGTCATCCAGCTCAAGCGATTCCTCCGTAATGGCCAACGCAAACTCGCGCGGCTGGAGGATGAACGGTTCTCCGGGAGGGACCTTCACGGCGCGCATGAGGTCCTGAATTGCGCCTTTATCCCGGACGTCAATATATGGATGTCGGCTGTGTTCGAAAATGCTGAACTCTGCGCCTAGGCGGAAGTCGATCGAGCAGCTACCAAATTGTTCGGCCGGCAGAGCGGGTGAAATTCGAATCTTGCCAAGCTCGATATAGCGGCGGATATCCACATCGGAGAGCACCATAAGACAGAAAAAGCGAACGATTATCCTAGCACGCCGGAATGTTATCCTGTGGGGGTCGCGAGAGGCTCAGTTGCTGACGTCGCTTGGGACAGGGGCAAATAGTGGGCGGCTAGCTCAGCTGGGAGAGCACCACGTTCGCAACGTGGGGGTCGTGGGTTCGAATCCCATGCCGTCCACCAAATCAAGGCCGTCCATTCCGGACACTTTGGGTAACAGTTTGTTCCTGTTCGCGCCATATCAGAGTATCCAATACCGCCTTTTTTATCTGCCGTTGTGCCGCGCCCGGCATGGATAACTTGACAAGCACAACAATCGCGCACAGCAGGTCTGCACCCTCATCAGCTGGGAGCGCTATCTGGCTAAAACATCCCGATTTCGAGAGCAAAGCAGCCGATATCATCGGCTTGTACTTGGATCCACCGCAGCATGCCGCGGTATTCTGTGTTGACGAGAAGTCAGCGGTTCAGGCTTTGGACCGTCTTGATCCGGTGTTGCCGATGTCTCCGGGCCGGGCCGAACGCCACGAGTTTGAGTATCGCCGGCATGGAACTTTATCCTTATGCGCCGCCCTGGAGTAGAGACAGGCAAGTTGCGTGGCAAAACTGCCGGCCGACACAGCAGTATGAATTCGTCCCTTCCTGCAACACGTCATGCCCCATGCCGCCGCAAGCAGGAGGTCCATATTAGTTCTGGACCAACCTAACCGCACACAAGCTGCCAAGGTGGAAGACTTTCTCCTGCAGTGTTCAAACGTGCGGTAGCATTTCACACCCACCTATTCGTCCTGGCTCAATCAGGTGAAACTCTGGTTGCCTGCATTGAGCGTGATGTCATCGCGCGCGGGATCTTCACCTCGGTTCAGGATTTCGCTCGCAAGCTCATGCGCTATATCCACGCATACTCAGCAGCCCCCAAACCGTTTGCGTGGAAGTACAGCCATGCCAGCCGCCGAGTCCGCACTAAAGAACTCAGCGTCCGTGAGGACGATCACCGCTGGCCGCGCCGCCACAGATCCGTTAGTGCGCTGCTCACGCATACGGGTCCTAGCCTGGATACGTGGCATCGAAGCGAACACCGGGATAGGGATGCACGATGCGCGGATAAGGTGCCCAGCGGTCGAACAGCGAGCGATGGCGGTCGCAGCCGCATTCGCCGGCTGGGGCAACCTACGATTTCCCACCACGGCCAGAAGAGCCGATGACGGAACCGCCCGAGCCTCGCGCTGTGATGTTGAATGGCATGGTAATTGTAAGAGCCGCGAACAGCGACTCTGAGCTACTGGCCGAGTCAACGGCCACGGTTTGGTCTGCCGCTGACTCCGCTGTGCCGTTGTCCCAGATTTAAATTCCAGATGGGCTTCCAGCCGGTGGCATACAGGAAATCGCCTAGATCCCGAATGACGGCTCGGTTGGTAACTGTTGCTTGGCGCCGAAACCGGCTGGCCATCGGCAGACCACTTGGAAGGCCACCGAAGAGATCTCATACCTAATCCAAAAACATCTTCAACACTGGACCCAAGACACGGCTGGGATCAAGTTGAATAGCAGTTCTTGGCTAGTGTGTCCTGAGCTGGTGCAACGCAGCGCCAAGCGCGGCGGCGGTGGAAGTCAGAAAACGCCAGCGACCTAGGGATGAATGCATGCGCCATCACGAGGCCTGCCCGACGAAGTTTCTCCTGCTGTTGTCCATGGCGCCGCGATGAAACGCCATTAGAGCATACGCATGTTGACGGGGTCCCAGGAAACCATGCGCCGTTCGAAATAAGAGACGTTCGACATCAGTGCGGGTCCGGCGGCCCGCAGGCCGAAAACGGGATCTTCAACCACCGGAGTTCGAGTGCGAATCGCTTGCAGGAAAGTTTCATGATGCGCAACCTGCTCGGAGTAGCCTTTCGGTAGGAAGTACGTTTCAACCGCCTCCGATGGCAGGGAGTCAGCATTCTCGGGGCGCGGCGGATACTTGAGACGGTGCTCAGCGAGAATCTGCTCCTCAACTTTCTTTGAGAAAGTCGACGCAGTCGTCCCAGGATCAAGCTCGCGAGGACGTTTGGAGAGGGATAGCGAGTTGCCCACCGAAAGATTGAGAACGCCTTCCGTACCGATGAAGCGGAAGACCTGCGAATCGGCACCTTCGCCGCTACCAGCTTCGAAGTTGACACTGAAGTTGACCTGGAAGGCTGGATGCGATGGTGTCTCCGGATAGCTGTAGATTCCAGTCATCAGATCTGGCACGTCGCGGCCATCGTTCCAGTAATAAAGACCGCCGGTTGCCGCGATGCGCTCGGGACCGAGGCTATCCATCACGAAGTGAATTCCCGTAAAGAGATGGACAAATAGATCGCCTGGAATACCTGTTCCATACGCCCGATAGTTTCGCCACCGGAACAGGCGCACAGGGTCGAAAGGACATTTAGGCGCAGTACCGAGGAACTGATCCCAATCGATGGTTTCCGGAGAGGCGTCAGGAGGAATTGTATATTGCCAGGCGCCAAGCGACGAGTTGCGATTGATGTAGGCCTCGATCAAATGGATCTGACCGATCATGCCGGTTTTCGTGAGTTCCTTAGCTTTGGCGTAGAGGATTGAACTTACGCGCTGACTGCCGACCTGGAGAATGCGTCCCGTCTCCTTTTGCGCTTCGATCACCGTGTGGCCATCCGGTACTTCGCGAACCATCGGCTTCTGGCAATACACATCTTTGCCCACGTGGAGAGCATCGATAGCAATGCGGGCATGCCAATGATCGGGAGTGGCAATGATAACTGCATCGACATCGCGGCGGGCTAGTAACTCGCGATAGTCGCGCGTGGTGAAGACGTCTCTTCCGTAGAGCTCCTGCGCGAGCGTGCGGCGACCATCATAGACGTCGGAAACAGCGACGATGTGAACGTCAGGCAAAGACGATTCCGTGCGCATGTCTCCCTGGCCCATAATGCCGAAACCGATGCAACCAATTTGCACGCGATCGTTCGGCGAAGCGGGTTTGGCAGGTTCTTGAGCAACCGTGGCAACAGCGGCAGTCAGGCCAAGACTGGAACCAGCGACAGCGGTACTCTGCAGAAAATGTCGACGACTGATAGGCATGGTTGTACGTGTTCTCCAGAATGGCATGCTCTTTGCCGAACGGATGTGCGTCACATCGTCGACCAGGCATCTTCGCCGGCTAGCGGATTAGTTCCAATCCCCCCGCTGCCCAGGTTCGCGGACGTCGGAAGGACGTTCAATACCTGCACGAACAGAAAGCGCGGCGCGGCCAACCGTTGCGCCACCGTGATGGGTTCGAGCTTTCGCTCGCGAAACAGGTAAGCCTGATAGTCGCGAATATGCTGCAGACCCAACCGGTCTGGCGAGCGTTGAAAATGACAGCCGAAATCTTTGACCGTCCGAATGTAAATTCTTCGGGTATTCTGGCTGTAATTACGACGCTCGAATTCATCGAGCATCAATTTGCGTAAGCGGTCACAGGGACCGCCTTTCTTTCTCTGTGACCCGACAATATCGCTGCAGGCGGCGAGGGGGGCGGTTCTTATTGTGACGAAGAAAGTAACCCAGGAACAGCGAAGCAAAGCGGGCGAACTCGGCTCAGAGGAGCGTGCCTCGCTGCTGGAAGAACTTGGCCTGCGCGGTCTCCACGTGGAGGCCCAAGCGCCGTTCGCCGTTGCTTACAAAGGCAAGCATGTCGGCACCTATGCGGCAGATCTCGTTGTCGAACACCGCTTATTAGTGGAGGTCAAATGCGTCGACCAGTTCGACCGAGCACCTGGCGCAGTGCGTCAAATACTTAAAAGCTTCTGGGCTGCGCTTGGCCTTGCTGATCAACTTCCGCCGACACAAAGTCGAATGGCGCCGAGTGGTGCGCGATCTCTGATTCGCGTTTATGCGCGTGCATTCGCGGCACACACTCGCTCGTTTTCAGGCACGCGTAGCGTCCGCGCGCCCGCCGCTTCGTTCAAGTCGGCTTCGAGGAAATCAGACGGTTTGACCGTGATTGACATGTTTCAGCCCGGATATCTCACAAATAAGTAGCAAAGGGCTGTCACTTCTGGCATAACTAAGTTTCCACACAACAGTTTGCGAGTAGGAGACAGCCCGAATGCTTGCTACAGAGTGTACCCAATCCAGTTTCGAGTTTGCAGGGGCGTGGTCGCGGTCGGTGGTGGCGCGCTTCGATCGAGGGAAGATCACCTCAGATGCGGGTGGTCTACTCTTGCGCGAGGTGGACCGGCAGATCGGGTTGTCAAACCGGCTGAGGCTGTGTTTTGGGGATGGTCGCGCGGAGAACCACCCAGCAGCTATCCGCATTGGCGTGTCTTCGCCCAAGCCCATCAGCAGTTGCGCTGTTGAATTCAAGAGGCAGCATAGTTCTTTGACAACTTTGCGTTCTTATTAGCCGGCAGTTCATGGCGGAGCGTGCCCAAAAGCGCGCGTTTTCTTCCCCCTCCGCACCATCCCACCCGACCCGGGATTACGCCTCCCACCACTGCCTTCCGCTCAGCTTCCTCACTTGATCACTGGTGAGATATTCGGGCTAGCTAAGTCGATCGTGAGCTTCCGATTCCCGACCGTGGCTGCAAAATATGGCCACTCATCGCCGCCCTTCAACGTCAGCCGCAACCGTTTTTGCGCGATTTCCTAAGAGGCGGATATCTATTGATTGACTTCTTGATTCACTTCAAAAGAAACTCTTTCGCCCCTCTTGCTCGCACGCCACGTCTTATCCGGCGCCAATCGCCTCATGGCCTTTCCATTCCGCCAGATCACTGTCGCGTGGCCAGGATCGAATACCGCATCATATCGATCCCCCATCCATTTCTGGTTGCGTACGAAGATCTTGCCGAGCGCGGCATTCGAGGCAACGGTCAGATCCTCGCCTCCCCAAGTACGCAAACCCGCAACTTCGGGAAAGACAAATGTATCCAGAGCATCGTACCCCATAATCCGAACTGAGCCAATGGCGTGCTCCCCCGGAGGATAAGCTTTCGGATCTACGTTTTCAGGCAGCAGGGGCCCCAAATTGGAGTTGATTGCGCGGCAAAGCCAGTCGAATCCCTCCAACCCGTGCCCGCTTCGCGTCAGTCCGAGGGCCACATAACCAAAGATTCTGGGCCATGCCGGACCGCGCCAATATCCGCCCCAGTTCGGCGTGTCAAACGCTAGGGTGGGTAAAAGCGCGCCATCGAACTTGGCTGGATCTCTCAACCTCCGAAGCATCGCTTCGGTGCGAGCTGGATCGGTCTCGAAATAGAGCAGGTAGTAGGCGTCCAGATTCTCCCCTTTGGTCCACAGCTTTCCCGACTCTACGTCCAAATCCCAGTACCGCTCGGTGGCCGCATCCCACAATCTTTGGCGAACTGCTTCTCTTGCCAGTGAAAATTCTTTCTCCCATGGTGAAGGGTCCTCTCCCTGAATTCTTGCCAGGTACGCCATCTCCTGCAGGCTCCAAAGGTTGAAAACCTGCTCGTTGATGGCGCTTGTCGGATGCCCGTTCAGATCGATGAATGGGGAGTCTTTGTCGTCCCAGCCGGTTTCGTAGGTGTGCATCCAGTCGATCAGATGGTCGTGGTTCATGTCCCGCACGCTGAGCAGGTTTCGCTGGTAGGCGACCAACGCCTGCCACACCGTGCGGTCCCCCGCGACGCCGCCGGGCTTTTCGTTCAGGATGCTTGTATCGCCCGTGAGGCGGACATATTCTCCTACGAGCGAGCCCTGTACAGGCACCCCCTGGGTGCTTCGTTCGCGGCCCGTCGCCTGAAATGTGGTCTTGCCGGACGGGAAAATAGTCCAAGGGAGAGTTCCGTCTCCTTTCGCGTTCACAGCGTAGCGGAACCAGGCTAAAAGAGACGATCGCGCCAAATCACTGCGCTTCGTGCCGATTAGCGCAAGTGTCTCTGCAATCCCGTCGTTGCTCCACATGCCCATGAAGACATTCCAATCTGCAATCATCATGGGACAAGCCGGAAGATAACGAACCTGACAAGTCGTATTCAGCACCCCTCGCCAGAACCAGAGCTCACT
This sequence comes from Acidobacteriaceae bacterium, assembly GCA_019243205.1. GTDB lineage: Bacteria > Acidobacteriota > Terriglobia > Bryobacterales > Bryobacteraceae > Bog-105. The sequence continues at coordinate 12,497 of JAFAUR010000519.1, forward strand.
GCGAACCAGTTCTTCGGGCGCAATGCTCTCATCTTTGTGCAACGTGCCGACAGTAAATCTAACCGGCTTGGCCGGAGCAACCAGAGGCGCGGCCGCCAGATACTGGTTCCACAGGCTGTGAGTCTCTGCATCAAGAAGATCGGGCGAGGAGCGTAGATCGGCGAGGCTGGTTTCCGCGTCGTGCTCGTCTCCACCCAAGGCGATTAGTATCGCGGCCGCGCCTCCCGCATTGAGCTTCCACTGGAATTGGCCGTTCTGAAGTCCAAAGGGCGTTTTGTCTGAGTTCCCGGGTAGCGCGGCATGCGAATCTGCCGCCAGCAGCAGGCGGTAGGGCCATTTCGCAGCGCCATAACTCAAAACGTTCGGCTCCGGGCCGGGAAAAGCTTGAAAGCCGAGTCCTCGAGTGTCGACCGTCATCCCAACAGGTCCAGGTGAGCGCTCCACAACGATTCGAAGAACACCCACCGGCTTCTCATAAGCGGGGTAAACCGTCAGAGAGACTTGCAGCTCATTATCAAAACTTGCCCAATACACCGTCCGGTCGGCAAAATACGTCACACTGTGTTTTGCTTGCTTATCGCCAAAACTGAACCTCCGGCCCGATTCATCGACAAACGCTGGCGTTTCGATATCTAACGTCTCAAGGCGCTCGCCCTGGTTGACCGGAGCTTCGGGACCAGCCACCGGAACAATGACTCTCTGCGTTCCGAACCCCTGCTCCTGGAGAGCCAGAAACCCGTTTGATTGGTAAATGAGGCTCTTGGGCGGGAGCGGCGCGTCAAAGTGCGTGAACGTGGCATAGTCGAACCCATCGCGCATGTATGCGGGGAAATGAGAGGAACCATTTCCTTCCGCACCGAGCCGGCTGATCGAACACAAGCACAAGACAGTAACGATAGTGAAAACTTTCACGGCACTCCGTTCACGATTTTAGAAACGGCCGATCAACAACATCTTGCGTTGGCAAATCCCCAGTTCGCCAACTTTGGATTTCCCACGAGAACCCGACACATCCCGCTTGCCACGCAACATCACTTTACGCCTTAATTCCGGAATTCGGGTTTAGGGTGCCGATCGACTTTTGGCCGCCTCTCACAGATTCCAAACCCGATGCGCGTTTTTCATTCCTAATCCGCCTGCATTGGGGTAAGACTCATCACGCGAGCAACTTGCGACCGCGTGCAGAGGATTGAACGCACCTTGGCGCAAGCAGGCATTCGTCCTCGAAGCCCGTTTGGGGATCTGGTCGAACGCAAAGAGGCACGCGAGGCGGCTAGACGCTGCGTTGGGCGGCTGAGAAGGAAGCGGCGATAAGGATGCGGAGTGTTGCTAGGGAATGGGGATTATGCCGCTCGGCCCGCACTTGGCGCGCCGCGGGGTTGGAAGCCGGCTGGAAGTTTCGGAGCGCGTAACTGCAATTTGCCGGTTCGTGCTGAGGGGGAAAAACGACTTCTTTCCGCCACCAGGAAGCCATAAGCGGCAATGCACAAAGTTGCATGATGGTGGAAGCCG
>JAFAUR010000832.1 GCA_019243205.1 Acidobacteriaceae bacterium
GACGGAAGCAATTTCAGAACCGCCTCGATTCGTTGCTGATCTTCCGCCAGAGAAGCGCCGCCAATCTTCATCTTGACAGTCGTATATCCCTGATCGAGATACGACTGCATTTCTTCTTGGAGCGCGCTGTTGTCTTTGCCGGGATAATAGTAACCTCCGGCCGCATACACCGATATTTCGGGATTCGCCGCGCCGGTTCCATACCGCCTGGCCAGAAGCTCATAAAGCGGCGAGTCTTCGATCTTCGCCGCCAAATCCCAGAACGCCATATCGAGCGTTCCCACCGCGACCGAACGATCTCCATGCCCGCCCGGCTTTTCATTCGTCATCATCACCTGCCAGGCTCGCTCCGGGTCGATGTTCGTTCCCGCTTCGTTCATCAGGTCGCTTTCCAGAGCTTTCATCAGCCGCGGAATGATGCGGTCGCGCAGGATGCCTTGCTGCGCGTATCGGCCGTTCGAATGGAAACCGAATCCAACAACCTTTTTGCCATCTCGCACGACGTCGGTATGCACAGCCACAGCCGAAACGGTCATCTCCGCAAAACTGATGAACGCGTTGCTGATTGCAGACTGAATCGGAACCACTACGTCCCGGATGCCGGTGATCTTCATCTTTCTAACTCCACAGTACACACCGGCGTACGCGATAATGTCGAAGGTTTGAAGAAATATAAACTCGCTGTCATCCCGGGTGATGGCATTGGCAAAGAAGTCGTGCCGGAAGGGCTGCGTGCCCTTCGCGCAGTAGAAGCAAGTTTCGGAATCAAGTTCGAAACCGAGCATTTCGATTGGAGCTGTGAGACCTATCAGTCGACCGGCAAGATGATGCCCGACGATGGCCTCGACCGCCTTCGCGATCACGACGCAATCTTTCTTGGTGCCGTGGGCTTTCCGGGAGTACCGGATCACGTCTCGCTCTGGGGCCTGCTAATCCCGATTCGCCGCGTATTCGATCAATACGTGAATCTTCGCCCCGTGCGCTTCCTGCCGGGCATCAAGTCTCCGCTGCGTATCTCCGAAACCGGCAACATCGATTTCTGGGTCGTTCGTGAGAATACGGAAGGTGAATATTCGCAGGTCGGCGGCCGTATGTTCGCGGGCACCGAACGCGAATTCGTAGTTCAGGAAGCCATCTTCACCCGCATCGGCGTCGACCGCATCCTTCGATACGCCTTCGACTTTGCTCGAAAACTCGGACGCCCTCACGTCACCTCAGCCACGAAGTCGAATGGCATTTATCTCTCGATGCCTTTCTGGGATGAACGGTTCGCAGGCATCTCGAAAGACTATCCCGAGATTCGCACCGACCAATTTCATATCGACATCCTCGCCGCGCGCTTCGTGATGTCGCCCGAAATCTTCGACGTGGTTGTCGGCAGCAATCTCTTCGGCGATATCCTGTCCGATCTCGGCCCCGGATTGACCGGCACGATCGCGCTGGCACCCTCAGCGAACATCAATCCGGAACGAAAGTATCCATCCATGTTTGAGCCCGTCCACGGCTCCGCTCCGGACATCGCAGGACGCGGCATCGCCAATCCCATCGGTCAAATCTGGTCAGCCGCCATGATGCTCGAGCACCTGGGCGAAGAAGAAGCCGGCCGCGCCATAGTGAAGGCCATTGAAGCCGTGCTCGGCTCGTCAAACCCGTCTCTGACGCCCGACCTGAAGGGTACAGCCAGCACCAGCGACTTAGGCACCGCGATCGCGAATGCAATAGGCAAGAGCTAGTGAACGGCAAAATCTCGGCAGTCGACGCTCACGCCTGTGGCGAACCCGGGCGTGTCATTACCGGCGGCATCCCCGATGTTCCCGGCAACACCATGTTCGAGAAGAAAACTTATCTCGAAACCCACATGGACGCGCTCAGGCTTTGCATGCTGCGCGAGCCTCGCGGCTATCCCGCCGCAAACTGCAATCTGCTGCTGCCGCCCACGCACCCGGAGGCGGATGCCGGTTTCGTCATCATGGAGCAAACCGAGTATCCGCCCATGTCGGGCTCGAACACCATCTGCGTCGTCACTGTGCTCCTCGAGACCGGTATCGTGAAAGCCACCGAACCGGTAACCCA